>JAVHRC010000049.1:0-19324 GCA_036171435.1 Candidatus Aenigmatarchaeota archaeon | reverse complement strand
TCCATATTGATAGTGTAAAGCATTTGGGAACTTTTGTTGAAATTGAAGCAATTGATAAAGAAGGAAATATAAGCAAAGAGAAATTGCTAAAACAATGTCAATTTTTCCTAGAATTATTTAAAATTCCTCGGGAGGACTTGATTCCATTTTCTTATAGCGATTTACTGTTGCAGAAATAGCTGCTGTCTCATGTGTTATGTTTCCCGCTCCGCTCGCAAACTGCTTCAACTTCGTTTCGCAGTTTCCTCACTATGTTCGTAAAACCGCTTCAATTCCGCTTCGCTGCATTTCGCGCTTTGCTCGCTCCGCTCACAAAGTATTTCAACTGCGTCTCATACTTTCCTTGCGGAAAGTATTTAAATGTTAAAAACCCAAGGAATTGAAAAGATAAGAATGTTTTCAAGAAAAATTTCTGTGTCAATACACGATACAAACATTACACGGAAACTGACGATTAAACGACTGTAAAAATAATCTAAGTGATACTTATGGCAGAAATTTCTGAGCTGATTGCAAAAGAGAAAGTCCTGGTTTTGCCGGGGCAAGTCGTCGCGAAAGGACTGGACTTTTTTCCGGGGATAGGCTGCTACAGGGACAACAATGAAATCCGCTCGAAAGTGGTGGGGCTTTTCAGGATAAAGGAAAGGTTCGCGAGCGTTATCCCGCTCTCGGGCGTTTACAGCCCAAAGCCTGATGACGGAATAATCGCGGTCGTGAGCGACATTCAAAACACGTTCTGGATATTTGATATCAACAGCCCGTACGACGCCATCCTGCAGCTCGGCGAGGCTTCCGAGGAGTACATTGAAAACGGCGCGGACCTAAAGCGCTACTTCGATATTGGTGATATTATTTATGTGAAAATACTGAATGTTGCAACCTCGAAATCGGTTACGTTGACAATGGACGACCCGCGCGCGAAAAAACTGCACGGCGGAAGGCTTATTGCAATCACTCCGTCAAAAGTTTCCCGCCTTATCGGAAAGGAGGGCTCGATGATTGAGATGGTGAAGCAGGGAACGCAATGCCAGATAGTTGCGGGACAGAACGGCGTTGTCTGGATAAAAGGCGGAAACGAGGAGCTGGCTGTCAAAACAATAAAAATGATTGAAGAGAGCAGCCACATTTCCGGATTGACTGAACGAGTCTCGGAAATGCTGAAACAGAACGAGAGCAATAATCCAATACAAACAGAATAATAAAAATGGCGTAATTGATGAAAAAAGGATTCAATATGAAAAAATTGCTTTTGACTTCCGCGGGATTTCAGAATCCAGAAGTGGCTGATGAATTTTTAAAAATGGTGAATAAACCCGCAACTAAAATAAAGATAATTTTAGTTCCAACAGCATCAAGAACAGCGGAAGAGTTAAAATATGTTGAAAAATCAAAAGAAGAATTGAATGATATCGGAATAAATCAGAAAAATATTAAAATATTGGATTTGAGCCGCAAAATCTCTTATGAAGAAGTTGCTGACTTTGATGCGATTTATGTGTGCGGCGGAAATACTTTTTATATTTTGCAAAAAATCAGAGAAACAGGATTTGACAAAATAATAAAACAGTTTATGGAAAACGGAAGGGTTTATGTTGGCGTGAGCGCAGGAAGCATTATTGTCGGCCCGGATATTGAAATTGCAGGATGGGGCTCCATAGGGGATAAAAATGATGTCGGATTGAAAGACCTTAAAGGATTGAGTCTTATTGATATCGCAGTGTTTCCGCATTACGAGCCGTATCTTAAAAAGGAAGTGGATGCATTTAAGAAAAAGATTGATTATGCGATAACAGCTTTGAATGATAACCAAGCATTGCTGATTTTGAATGATGAAATTAAAATTATCGGAAAATAAAACTTAAACAATTTATGTGATGATTATGAGCGGACATCGTGACGAACCATTGTTTGCCGACGGGAAGAGATTGGACGGGCGCGAGCTTGATGAGATGCGCCCGATGGAGGCGAAAATCGGCATTGTAAAGCGCGCGAACGGCTCCGCATTTTTCAGATTCGGCAAGACCGTCGCGATAGCCGCGGTCTACGGTCCGCGAAACCTTTATCCGAAGTTCAAACAGGACCCGCAGAAAGCCGTAATAAGGTGCAAGTACAGCATGCTGCCGTTTTCGACTGACGAGCGCATAAGGCCGGGAACAAGCAGGAGAAGCACCGAGATATCAAAGATTTTGGGTGAGGCGCTTTCCAATTCCGTTTTTCTTGAAGAATATCCAAAAACGGGGATTGATGTTTTTATCGACATAATCCAGGCTGATGCTTCCACAAGATGTGCCGCCCTGAACGCGGCCTCGCTCGCGCTTGCTGACGCGGGCGTACCGATGCGCGACATGGTTTCATGCTGCTCCGTCGGAAAAGTGGACGGACAGATTGTTTTGGATGTTGCACAACTTGAGGACAATTTCGGCGAAGTGGACATGCCTGTCGCGATAACGAACAACGGCAAAATCGTTTTGCTGCAGATTGACGGAATACTCACGAAGGAGGAATTTGAGCAGGCGCTGCGCCTCGCGGAAAAAGGCTGCGCGCAGGTTTATGAAAAGCAGAAGGAAGCGATAAGAAAAAAATACGAGGGCGTTGAGTGATAATTATGATATACGCTGCAAACGAGAGCTATGTCCGAAAGCTTGTTGATGAGAACAGGCGCGAGGATGGGAGAAGATTTGAACAATACAGGCACATAAAAGTGGAAACGGGAATTGCCGCAAAAGCCGAAGGCTCCGCGCGCGTTATCATCGGCGAGACAGAAGTCTGGGCAGGAGTGAAACTGTCCGTGGACAAGCCTTTTTCTGACAGGCCTGAGGAAGGGGTGCTCATCGTCAACGCCGAGTTCGACCCGTTGGCTTCTCCGGATTTTGAGCCGGGACCGCCTTCCGAGGCTTCCGTTGAATTGGCACGAGTGGTTGACCGCGGACTGCGCGAATCAAAATGCATCCAGCTTGAAAAGCTCTGCATCACCCCGAATGAGAAAGTCTGGGTTATCAACGTTGACGTGCAGGTAATGAACCACGATGGAAATCTTTTTGACGCAGCTTCACTGGCATCCATAGCCGCGCTTTTGAACGCGAAACTCCTGAAATATGACGCGGAAAATAAGAAGGCTTTATACGGGCAGCATGACCAGCCGTTGCCCATAACAGACAAGCCGGTTGAAGTTACAGTAGCAAAGATTTCCGGAAGGCTTTTGCTTGACACGACAGCAGAGGAGGAATCCGCGCTTGATGCGAGGCTTACCATCGCCACAACCGGCGACGGGCAGCTTTGCGCAATGCAAAAAGGGGAAAAGGGATTTTTTACCGCGGAAGAGGTTTTGAGGGCTGTTGAACTTGCAATAGAGAAAGGAAGAGAGCTTCGCGCGCTGTTAGGATAAGAATTTAAACCTTACAAAACAACAATTTTAAGGTGTGATAATGGGTTGTTGCGGAAGTAAAGAAAAAGTTATTTTTATTGGAAGTCTTGGAGATCCTAGAGCTATCGAAGCTGATATTGAAGCAATCAATTATGTAATTGAGAAGTTTAAAATAAAACCTGTTTATAATGAGCATAAAAAACTATACCAGAAAAAACCGTGATAATCATGCATACAAAAAAAGTCGGCTCGACAGGGAGATATGGTTCGCGTTACGGGACAAGGACAAAAAAGATCGCAGCAGTTATTGAAAAGCTGCAAAAGCAGAAGCACAAATGCCCCGAGTGCGAGCGCAATACGCTCAAGCGTTCCGCGTCCGGAATCTGGAACTGCGGCAAGTGCGGATTGCAGATAGGCGGCGGAGCATATTTGCCCGAGTCGGTTGCAACGAAAGTGATTGTGGAAAGCCTTAAAAAACAGAAATAAGCGAGATTTTAAATCACGTGTTTATTACTAAACCTGAAACAGAATCTTGATAAGGGATAAAAACATACTAAATAAAAACGGTGACCATAAATGTTCAGATGCCTTAACTGCCAAAAAAGCATAAAAGACGAGACATTGAAGGAAAAGATAAGGTGCCCATACTGCGGATACCGCGTCATGATAAGGGAAAGGGCAAAGACGGTTGTAAAGGTAAAAGCGAGATGAGTACAAATTTATAAAGCCTGAAAGCAGAGTTTTTATATTGCAGGTTAAATGTTGATAATCATGCCGGAACAAATACATCTTCCTCCGCAGGCGCAGCAGCTTCTTTTGCAGATGCAGACCTTCCAGCAGCAGCTCCAGAACGCGCTTCTGCAAAAAGAGACCATGCAAATACAGAAAATAGAGCTTGAGAGCGCGAAAGCGGAGCTTGAAAAAGTCGGCGAGAAGGAGGAAGTCTACAAAGTCGTGGGTCCTCTGCTTGTGAAAGGGACAAAACCAGACTTAAAAAAAGAGATTG
Source organism: Candidatus Aenigmatarchaeota archaeon (assembly GCA_036171435.1). Lineage (GTDB taxonomy): Archaea > Aenigmatarchaeota > Aenigmatarchaeia > Aenigmatarchaeales > DAIDAN01 > DAIDAN01. The sequence continues at coordinate 14,954 of JAVHRC010000049.1, read as the reverse complement.
AGGAAAAATTGGAAATGATAGAGATGCGCGCAAAAACCGTAAACAAGCAGGAGGAAAAGCTGAAGGAAAAGCTGAAGGAGAACCAGCAGAAGCTCCAGGAAATTTTCAAGGGGCTCTCTCCGGAGGGACACAACCATGGTCCCGACTCGGAAGGAATGGGAGTGGATGCCGAATAGAGAGTTATTCCTTGAAAATACCTTTCTTCAGATATTTAATTTTCTTTTATGTCAAACTTCGAAGGACAAGGAATGCATTATATGGATTTTCTTCCAATATCTCTTTGCTATAGAAATTTCCTTTCTTTTCATTAAGCACCCTTGCCGCCTCATATACAACACTTGATGGCTGTTGATGAAGCTCTTTTGACGGCATTTCCATAAATTTTTTCATATCAATATTAACTATACTCATTAAATCACCTTTTTTATAGACTTATATTTTTTTCAAGTAAAATCTACGGATTATCGGAGCGTATTTCATTGCCCGCATATGGATTTTCAGTTAACATGTTCTTTATTGCTGTTTTTATGCGCGGAACAGCAAAATCCTTCGTATGCACAGCCGCATCAAGCGCAATAGGAACGTAAAACACTGCAGCCTGACTCATCGAAACTCCAGCTACTTCTGCTGCAGCCGCGCCCGTAGCAAATGCCAAAAATGCCAAGCCATGACTTTCGAAAAATTTATCTTTATTATAATCAAATCTATTTGATATGTTTCCGGCAAAATCGCTTATCTTGCGCTCTATTTTTGAAGGGTTCTTAACATTATACACACTAGTTTTCTTGAAAAAACCGTCTGCTGCATTTCCATAAACACATGACATAAATTCACCTCATATAATTTTTGTTCTATTTTCATTTCGCCCTTTTCGCCTTCCACGCCAGCCTTGTGAAAGTCGGGCATGTTCCGGCTCTTGGCCAGAAGCACTGCGCGCCAAGGCACTCGCGCATCTCGTTGTAAAGGTAACAGGTCTTGACACGATTACCTATGCGAACTACGGTCGGCCTTCTCGGGGTTATTTTGCGAAACATAATTTGGACACCTCATTGTTTTAATTCTGGTTCTGCAGACGCTTCAATACTTTCCTTATATCTTTTCAAAACCGGAACTATTTCATTTGCAAATTGCTGCAAAGACGAATATGAAAATTCCTTTTCAACTTTTTGTTTTAACTCGTCAAGCATTGAATTGTATGCAGCGATTTCTGTTGAACCTTTCTTTTCAGATATTTTTCTGGAAAACTCTAAAAGGTTTTCATAATCTTTTACAAACTCGGCTATTTCCTTTTTCTTCAAAATAAAGTTACTGCCAAGATATTCTAGATCAGTCTTTCTCCTAATCTTATTTCCTTCAATTATCCAGTTCCTTTTCAATGAATTTTTGTATTCGTTCTGTTCTGAAATACAAAATCTGCATTTTAGCGGCGTTTTTCCATCTTTTTTTATTCTTTTTTCATTCAATTCAATTTGATTAATGGATAATCCGCCAGCCATATATTCTACATTGTCTCTTATGATTTCAGGGTCTACTTTTTTTTCTTCCAACTCCTTGCTGAATCTTGACAAATATTCTTCTATTTTCAACAGTTCATAAAATGCATTACTGCCGGGAAGACAGGCAAACATTGGAAATTCAGTCATAATAATCACATCACAGTAACAAATAATAGGCAGAACTAGTATATATAGTTAACGATTTTTAACAATTAAAAAGTGATGACAGAATCGGCAATCTGCGAATGCGGTATGGATTACTAGAAATATCGTTGATGGTTTCCCGCTTTTTTACTTCTTTTTCTCTTTCTTCTTCTTGACCGCGACTCTCATCTTTACGGGCTTCTCCTTCTTGGCGGATTTTTCCTTTTTCCTTTCGGAAATCTCGATGCCGTATTTTTCAATCAGATGCTGCTTCGCATCCTTTTTTGCATCTATCTTGTCTGCAAGCGGCTCAAGGTGCGCAATGTTTATTTTTCGTTTGCGCACTTCCGGACCCTCAACCACGACATAGTTCGCATCTATCGCTTCAAGAACAACGCAATGCTTTCCCGCATCCCTTCCCGCTATTTTCACGCAAACGCGCCCGTTTTCGAATATCATAATTATCACGGATTACTTCACATCCCTCTCGCTTTCATTTTTATCTCTTCGCGCATGCAGCGGCTGCACAAGTGCGGCAGCGGCCTTTCCGGCCTTTTTTCCGTCTTGGAAAGCTTGGCTGCGCTAGACGGTCTTAGTCTCTTTCTTACCATCTTCGCACCGCAGTCTCCGCACTGCATATAATTCGGCTTTTTCCTTCTGAAGCGCATCACGGTTCCCGATGGAACGCGGACCCTGGTCTTTTTCATGCTTGCTGAACGCAATTGCCTTCTCATAACAATCACTTTTATTATAAAAATCTGTTTCAATCTTAATGTCTTTTAACGCTTATATGCTTTACGTTTTAACAGGAGAATATGAAAGAAGAAGATGAAGGGTGGGAGAGAGAACAGGAAGAGTATGTATCAGAGTTCAAGAGACAGCTAAAAATATTTGGATTAGAGAACGAAGGATATATTTTCTGGTTCAAGAATATGAGCAAAGGATACCCCTACAACAGGTGCGGACTATGCCCGGAAGAAAAACCAAAAGAAATATTTGTTGATATAACTTATGGCATGCCTTCAATAGGAGGGTTCAGGAAAAGAATAAGACATGAGATGTATCACAGAAAACGGGAATTGAAGGGCAGGAAAAAAGAATTCGGAGGGGAATTTATGGCCACCATGGCAGAATATTTTGATTTTATTGCAAGAATGTAGTTATTGATTATCATGCTCCTTCATATGCCAGATATTTTTTCTGCCTTATGTAGGCTATTTTGCAGCCTGAGGATTTCAATCTTTCTATCAATCCCCTGTCCTGCGTGACTATGACATATCCCTTTTTTCCAAGTTCAAGCAAATCATCATCCGCAATTCTGGCGTTTGAAGGCATTATTTTTATCTCGCTAACTTTTTTCCCCAATATTCCGAGCGCAAGAGCTGCGGCTTTCGCATTGGCTGATTTTCCATTGCTTAATTTCTCCAGTTCCCTTATCACGGATTCGGGAATGAATATTTCATTTCCTTTCAACTGCGAAAAAATATCTATCTTGAAGCGCGCCGCATAAATAAGGATGTTCGTATCAATCGCGATTCTCATAGGATTAGATGGAAATGAAAGAATAAAAACCAAGGCTGATGAACAAAATAAAATCATATTATCTGTTTCATTATTAGTATTTCATGAGGAGCATTATTGTGGTGATTATTGCAGAGATTGCTTTTGTCATAAGGAAAGATATAGAAAGAGAAAATATAAAGATTAATGAAAAGCTTTATCTATTTGACAAAACAATAAATACCCGTCTCAATCAATATTCTCCAGGCGATATCATGGGAAAAATAATAGGCATTGTGAGCGGAAAAGGCGGAGTGGGAAAGACAACCACTACCACCAATCTGGGCGTGGCTTTGCAGAATCTTGGGAAAAAAGTATGCGTGTTCGACGCGAACATCACCACTTCTAATTTGGGTTTGCACCTGGGAATAACCGATTATCCTGTCACCTCGCACGAGCTTTTGAAAAACAAAAAGCTTGGCGATTCAATATTCGTGCACCAATCAGGATTAAGGATAATTCCCGGATCGCTTTCTTTGGAGGATGCAAAATCCCTGAATATTTCAAACCTTAAGCACGTGCTTTCTTCCCTTGCAAAAAAATATGATTTTATTCTTGTTGACGGCGCGCCCGGCATAGACAGGGAGGCGCTTTCGGTTGTTGACGCATCCGACGAGATTATAGTTGTTACGAACCCCGAGATGCCTGCCATAACCGATGCGATAAAAATCATAGAAGTCGCGAAAAGCATCAACGCAAAAATTTTGGGGCTTGTCGTGAACAAGAGAAGGAACAAGGATTATGAGCTCGGGGCGCAGGAGATAGAGTCCGCAACTGGGGTGACGATTTTAGGGACTGTGCCCGAGGACGAAAACGTGCTGCGCGCCATCTCGGACAAGAGCCCCGTGGTAATTTCAAAAGAGAGCGCGCCATCGGCAAGGTCTTTCAGGAAGATAGCCGCGGACATTGCCGGCGTTGAAGCTAAGGAAAGCTTTGACATTGTTTCGGTGCTGAAAAGGATGTTTTTCGGAACGCCGCAAAAGCCCGAAATAGAGAAGCTGACGGAAGGATAAAAAATGCGAAAAGCGAAATTTTTAATACATGTTTTGCCATATAATTAACGGTGAGAAAATGCCAATTCCAGAAAAAAGAGCGAGGTTTATGCAGGAGATTGAGACGCAGCTAAAAGCTTCAAAAGCCGAGAAGCCTTACCAAGTTGGGGAAATAAAAAACATCATAACAAGCCGCCCCGCTTCCGACAGCAAGAGTGAGGAGATATTCTCCAGCATAAACAGGCTTGAGGAAAGGATTGACATGCTTGATGTGCAGATGAAAAGGCATTTCGGAAACTCGAAGCTCGTTGAATCGGAAATAAGCAGGATTGTCTCGGACAAATGGGAATCGCTTAGCAAGGAAACCGACGAGTGCCTGACGCGAATGATGGGCGAAATGCAGGACTTGCGCGACATCGTAATCGGATTGAGGAGCAGCGTAAGGGGAATGGTAAAGTAAAGACAAGAATTCTGTTAACTTAATAATAGTTTATTTAACGCTATTCTGATTAATGCGCATACGTTTAACAACTGATAATTATCGAAATATGCAGAGGCGTTTTTAATGGACAAGCGTTTGGAAGGTTATGAAAGCAGATTTTGCGAGAAGTCAATTTCTAAAAAAGAAAGGGCGAAGTCAAAGAAATTCGCCAAGATAGGGGAAAGCCCGAGCGAGGAAATATTTGTTGATACCATAGATGATAAAAACAAGGCAATTGTTGTAGAAGGAAACCATGGCAGATTCAAAGTGTTTTTCAATGATAAAATACTTTCTAATGTAACGCTGAAAAGAAGCATAGACTTCAAATATTCCAGCTTCATTGTTTCAGGAGACTATGTTAGCCTTGTAGAAGACGGCCTCGGTTATTGCATATCAAACATACAAAAAAGGACGTCAAAACTCTCAAGACTGAGACGAGACAATACTAGAATGAGTGCAAATCTACCAGAATACGAACATGTCATTGCTGCGAACATAGACGCGGCTGTTGCCGTAGTATCGACAAAAAATCCTCCTCTTCATGCCAAAGTTATTGACAGATATCTTATCATGATACAAAGCAGCAATATAGAGCCGATAATCTGCATGAATAAGGCAGACCTGGCGGAAGGCTATGAAGACGGCATGCTTAAGGAATACGAACGTCTCGGAATAAAGTGCGTAAAAACATCAACTGTCAAAAACGAAGGCATTGAAAATCTTAAAAAACTTATATCCAATAAAGTGGTTGTTTTTATAGGGCACAGCGGCGTAGGAAAGTCTTCTCTCATAAATGCAATATCCGGAAGTTTGATGGCTAAGGAAGGGGAAGTTAGTGAAAAGACAGGCAAGGGAAAGCACACAACCACATCTTCGGTATTGTATAAATGGAAAGAGAACTCCTTCATAATCGATACCCCGGGAATAAGAGCATTTGGCATGTGGGGCATATCCAAAGACGAGCTTCATCTTTATTTTCCGGAATTTGACAGATACAGAACACTCTGCAAGTATAATAATTGTTTGCATAATCATGAAAAGGAAACTGATTGCGGTGTAAAGCAGGCGCTTTCAAAAGGAGAATTGTCAAAAAACAGATATGACAGCTATGTAAGGCTTCTTGAAGAATTGTAGAAGATAGATTTCCAATATTATTTTCTTCTATACGCTCACGCACCGATTACTTTTATCAGGAATCCTATGGAAAAGGTTATCGCCGTTATTCCGAGGCTTATCAAAGCCATCTCGAAAAATCTTCTCCTGAAGGAGAATCCCTTGGCAACGGAGATGTAGAACGTGAACAGGAAAATCACGATTATCGCGTTCAAAACCGTGATTCCGAGCGACAGGTAAAGGTTGTTCAAAAGCAGGAAAGGTGATATCAGGAAGAGGACGGTAAGAATGTATGCGGCGCCCGTATAAGACGATGCCTTTATGAAATCCTTCCTGCCTTCAGCCCTCACGGAAAGGTATTCGGCTGCAGCCATTGACATTGCAGCGGCAATTCCCGTAATCAAGCCTGCTGTCGCAATCAGGCGCGCGTTCTGGAGCGCAAGCGTGAATCCAGCGAGCGCACCCGTAAGCTCAACAAGCGCGTCGTTCAATCCCAGAACTATGGCGCTGGCATACCTCAATCTTTCTTCGTCTATCATCCCAATAAGCAGCTTTTCGTGCCTGTCCTCGTCATTCAATATGCTTTTCGCAGCTGGAATGGATTTTGAAATTTCCCTGTATCCCCTTTGGGCATTCTTTTCCCCGCCCTCCATCAGCTTTATCCCGAAAGTTATCCCGAATATCATTGAAATGAGAAAATATTTCCATACATTCAACATGCTTGGCTTGACATCCTTCTTCGTGTATTTTTTCCAAAGATTGTAATGCCTCATTTCATCGTTAGAAATGCCCTTGAGAATTTTCCTGTTTTTCGCGTCTTTTACGGACTGCGAAAGCTTCGCATAAATAAGATGTTCCGTTGTCTCGCTTTTCTGTGCCTTCAATAATGTCTTTCTTGTCCGTTCATCCATGACTTTAGCCATAAATAAAAATGCAATTACTTACCTATAAACGTTATTTTGTCATTTTCTGTATTTGCCATATTTATTCATAGTTTTCTCATAAATCATATGAAACACATGATTGACTTGCACACTCACACCAATTATTCTGACGGGGCGCTTTCCCCGAAAGATTTGGTTACGCTGGCAAAAGAAAAGGGATTGAAAGCGATGGCAGTCACTGACCACGACACGGCGCGCGGGCTGGATGAATGCATAAGATTTAACAGCGGCTCTGGATTGGAAATCATTCCTGGAGCGGAAATAGGAATAAAAAACGAGGAGAGCAGAGGATTGACGGAAATTCATATTCTCGGCTATTTTATTGACTGTGAAAACAGAAAACTCCTCTCCGTTTTCGAAAAGATAAGCCAGTCAAAAAGAAACTGGCTTGTCAAACAGATAAAAAAATTAAATGAAATCGGAATAGATGTCAGTTCTGAAGATGTGAAAAGGACGGCGAAACTGGCCGTGCCAAGCCGCCCGCATATCTGGAGAACCATTGAGATGCACGGAAACGGAGTTTCCGTCTGGCACAGAACCGAAGGTTCTGGCTCCGCCGGAACTAAAGTTCCGTGCGAAAACAATGGAAGTAAAATATCCAGGGATGATTTCTTCAACAGGACAAGAACAGGCGGCGACCTTTTTGTCAGGAGAGATTTCGAGCTTCCGCTGGAGGATTGCATAAGGCTTATTCACGAAGCCGGCGGGATTGCGGTCTTTGCGCACCCCGGTTTTCACGACTTTGAGAATGTCGTTAAGCTGTGTGTTGACGCTGGCATAGACGGCATTGAGGTAAAATATTTCTATGATGATTTCGGAATAAGAAAATCAAGGGAGATTGTCAGGAAAATAAACTGCTTGGCTGAGAAGCACAGTCTGCTGAAAACAGGAGGCTCGGATTTTCACAGCAAATACCACGGAGCCATGCTTGGCAGCGTCAGCGTGCCGTACGAATATCTGGAGAAGATGAAAGAGCGCATTCAGAAATAAATTTACTGTTTCTTATATTTCCCAACCAGCCAATCAATATTGCATTCAAACCCTGCGACTGGCATCTCGAGCTTGAAGTTCGCCAGCACTTGCGGATGGATTTCCCCCATTATCCCGATTTGCTTTCCGTCAGCAAGAACCGCGGCGCACCTGCCTTCTATGAAAGAATTGTGATTCGTCTCCCTGAAGGAAACTTTTTCGCCGATGCTTGAGAAAAGCGCCTCGATTAAGGATTTCATCTCCGTGAACTCCGCGCGGCTGTGGCATGATACGATGGAAATATTGTTTTTCTCGACAGGCTCGTTTTTCTCCTCATCGTAAACCTCCCCGAGTTCAAAAAGTTTCTGCGGATACTCGTTGTGCGTGTTCTCGGACAGCGTCTTGAGAAGCATTGGCAAAAGCGAGTTCCTGACAATGTCATATTCTATATTCACCGCGTTTATGGTCTTGACAAAGTTCCTGTTCTTGAGAAGCATGTTATCATTCAAGATTCTCTCATTTGACAAGTGGAGCGTGCAGCACTCAAGCATTCCCAGACCCGAACACACTTCCGCAATCTTCCTGAAAACCAGTGTCCTTGGCGTTTCCTCGCCTATCGTGCTGACGTGCGGAATCTCATGCTTGAAATTCTCGTAGCCGTAAGCGATTGCAATATCCTCGACAAGGTCAAACGGATGCAGCACGTCTGTCCTGTAGGCAGGAACAACAACTTCCACTTTGTCTTTCTTTGCAACAGCACCGTATCTCATCCTTTCCAAAAGTTTTGCAGCCTCCGCTGTTGACAAGCCAAGGCCGAGAAGCTTGTTCGCATATCTGACATCAAGTTCCATTTTCGCGGTTTTCAGAATCGGGCAGACTACTGTTTTGCCTTCCGGAGTCTCGAACGGATATTTTATTTTCGCCTCGTACAATTCTGCGCCGCGGCCGCTCCAGTTCGTGACAAGTATGTTAAGTATCTGGTGAACGGTGCGCCAATCCGTTCCCGTGACCTCAATCATCACGTCCTTTGTTTTTTCCGTCACTTTTGTGAAGTCAGCCTGAGTTATCGGGATAATACATAGTATTTTTCCGTCCGCATCCTTGTACGCGGGAAATTCTTTCCATCCCTCTATCAGATGAGAATATTCTTTTCCGCGTTTGTGCTCTTCCGCAAGCTCGCTTACTTTTATCTCCCTGTCGTGTCCCATCGGAATGAACTTCTCGTTTCCGCCAACTATCGTGTAGACCAGCGGAAATTTTATTTTGTCCAAATCGTAAACGCCCATAGCGACCTTCTTTCTCCTTCTTCCGTGCGTGGTTGCAAGTTTGTCCTGAAGCTGCATTGATGAAATTATGAACTCGTTGTCAAACTTGAGACCTTTCATGACTGCAATGCCGATATATTTCCTGTCAATTTTCGCGATTTTAGAATCAACGGTCACGACATAATTCGATTTTTTTACCGCAAACTTCTCAAGTCCGGTTTTTACTCCGAGAAATCCGGAAATCGCGCGCGCGAATCCCTCCTCGGAAAGCATGTCAGGCCTGTTCACGAATATCTCGACATTTATCTTGTCATCGGTTATTCCCTCAAGAAACAGTCCGTGCATCGGCAGCCGCTCGGCAAGCTCGCTGTCACTGAGCTTCTTCCCAATCATTTTCAGGACTGTTTTCTTGTCTAATAATACTGACGGCATATCACATCATCCATTGTTTTATTTCGCGCAGTTTTTTTATGTCGTTCGCGTAAAGCTCTCCGATTCTTTCGAATTTGTAATAGTCCATAACAAGCCTGTCAAAGCCGGGCCCCCATGCAAGCACTGGAACGAACTTTCCGAGAATCGGCTCCACAACTTCGGGCCTGAAGATTCCGGCTCCGCCGAGCTCAACCCACTTCTGGTGGACAGGATGAAAAACTTCTATCCCGATGCTCATTTCAGTATAAGGAAAATATGAAGGCCTGAACCTTGCCTTCCCGAAACCCATTCTCTTGTAAAACTCTTTCAAATATCCGAGCAAGTGGCGGAAGTTCACATTCTCGTCAATGACAATTCCTTCCGTCTGGTTGAATTCAAAGCTGTGTTTCCAGTCCATTGCCTCGTTCCTGAAGCATCTTCCAACCGCGAAATATTTCGCAGGCAACCCATCTTTTTTTATCTGCGAAATTGTTTTCAGGCTCAGGCATGTTGTGTGCGTCCTTAAAACATATTTTCTTGCAGTCTCCTTGTCCCAAATTCCTCCCCAACCCATGGAGCCTTCCGTGCCTTTCTCATGCGCTTCCCTTACCTTTTGCACAAGCTTTTCGTCCGGCAATTTTCCTTTTCCAGGCTCCATAAAAAAAGTGTCGTGCATTTCCCGAACTGGATGGTCCTGCGCGGTGAACAGCGCATCAAAGTTCCAGAACGACAGCTGGATAAGCGGACCTTCCATTTCCTTGAACCCCATCTCTGTCCAGACCTTTCTCGCATAATCGACTGCCTGCATCACGGGATGCCTTCTTCCGGGAGAAATTCTCGGCGCTGGCGCGCCGATATCGTATCTTCTGAAAGGCACGGTCTTCCAGACTCCTGATTTAATTATCTCCGGAGAAAGCTGCGAGATTTCCTTTTCATTAAATTCAAATTTCTCCCTTGTTTCCTCGATAAGTTTTCGCGACAGAAGGATTTTTTCAGAATCAATATCAATTGACTTTCCATTCTTCGCGCTTTCGAGAGCGGCTTCCACCGGCGATTTCCTGCTTAATGCATTCTTTCCGCTTCCTGTGATTTCAATGATATCGCCTTTTACGGAAATCCAGCCGTTTTTTTTCGCCCACATGAATCCGATGAAAAAGTAAGGAAGCTTTTGCAAATCCCTCATTGATTTTTTTCCTGAAGAAATTTCTTTCAACAGCCGCAGCTCCGGCAAACCCTTCTCAAGATATTCTTTCCCTTCCTTTGTAAGTTGGCATGACATTGAAATCACTCTATTCTACTTTCAATTCTTTTCCTTTGCTAATAAAAACTAAATAACCCTTCCCCACATCTCCTTCGCGAGTTTTCCGGAATATTTTATTTTGTCAACAACCTTTTCAGCTTTTTCTTTTTTCTTGTTGTGCTCTTTTAGGAAAGCATTTATCTTGTCAATAAGAATTTCCTTCAATTCGCCTGTCAGCATTTTCCCGCTTTTGTATTGCTCGCGGATTTTCTCAATCTTTTTGTCATCGTCCTCAAAAAGTATGTAAAGCCACTGGAACGCAACGTCAACATCGGGATTACCGCCGAGCTTGCGATGCTCCTCTATCGTTGCCTGCCCTCCGGAGAAAGCATATTTGTTTATCTTGTTCGCAACCGTTTTCTCGTCATCGGAAAGAAATATTGCAGATTCTGTTATGCTCGAGCTCATCTTGCCTTCCAGACCGGTCAGCGGCGGGAAGAAAGTGCTGTGTATGGCGGCGGTCTTGTAAAAGCCCAAGCTCTCGGCTATGTCCCTCTGCGGCCTCCAATAGTTGTCCTGATCGATTCCGCAAGGTATCAGGCATCTTTTCTTTTCAAAGAAAGTCGGAATTATCTGCAGCGCAGGATAGAACAGCATTCCTATATTCGACTGCTCGTTGAATCCGAAAATCGCCTTTGCATTGGAGAAATTAATCTTCTTCGCGGTTTTCATCAGAACGGGATAGAAGTTTTTCACGTATTCGCTGTTCTGGAATAAAAATGTTTTATTTTCGTCAAAACCGAGCGCAGCTATATGCGCTATATCCTCCTTTGCCCTTTCCTGCACTTCCTCCCATGAAAGTTTCTGCTTGAACAGGAATTTTTCCTCGTCAGGTATCTGAAGATATGCATTAACCTTGAATTTTTCCTGCAGCCATTTTGTGAACAGGAATGAAATCAAATGCGCTAATGTCATTGCCCCGGCCGGGCTTCTGCCCGTGTAAAGGAAAAATCCCTTTCCGCTTTCGTAGTCCTTTAGCACCAAATCCAAATCGCGGTGGGAAAAGAAAAAGTTCCTGCGAAGAAAGACATGCGAGCTGCCTGCTAACTTTTCAAGCTTCGCTTTTAATTGCGCGTCTATATGCTTCGTTCCGAACTCCTTCAAAAGCTTTTCATAGTCAACCTTTCCCTCCACTTCCCACGGGGTTACCTTGAAATCCGCCATAAAATCACTGCTTGAGAGCGCAGCCGTTCTTGCATCTAAAAATTGGTTCATCTTCTATATAATCCTTTTCACTTTCAAACACCTTTCTCATATCTATGACGCGGTGCCTGTCCATTACCTTATAGCATTCTGTGCATATTATCGTTTCTTCCTCGTTCTTCAGGATTAAGGATTTTAGCGGGAATTTCTCATTTTTTGTGCATTCCGCAAGCTCTGAAATCCCGAGAAAACATTCCACCGCCTCGTATTCCGATCTGCCCATATAGAGGGTTACGTGGCTCTCTTTTCTGTCAGGACCTTCAAAACTTGCCCCACTGAGCCTTACCTCATATAAATCTCCAAAGCAATTCACAGTTGTTTATTTTCATATTTCTCGCCTCTTTTTCTTTTTATAAATTTTTTCCTTTATTTTCAGAATAATTTTTGTAGCCACCGGCTGTCCAGAACGGAGAAAATCTTCCTCCCGAAATCCGTGAGAAAAAGCGGAACGTTAGTATTGTTCCTGTCCCCGCATTCTATCAGCTGCTTTGCCTTCAGCCTTCTGATAACGGTTTTTGCGGAGCTTTCGGAATATGGAAGCTGTTTTACAGCGCAAGAAAAAGTCATTCCTTCGTAAGAAGCCAAATCCAGGAATATTTGTTTTTCAAGCCTTGACAGCGATGTTTCTAACAGAATCATTAATTCTTTTCGACCAAAGTAAGACACCGCTCATTTTTATCACTTGGCTTTTGTTGTCTGGGAACCTATTTAAGACTTCCGGGCAAAAAATCCGCCCTTTCACGAAAGATTTAATAAGCTTAATTATAATGATTAATAGCAGTTGATTTTTATGCCGGAGAAAAAAGAGAGCAGATTGGAACAGATAGAATCCCTTGCCAAGAAGAGAGGATTCTTTTTCCCGAGCAGCGAGATTTACGGGGGAATGGCGGGCTTCTACGATTACGGGAGCAACGGCACGCTCCTGAAAAGGAAGCTGGAGAATCTCTGGAGAAAATATTTTCTTGGATTGAACGACAACTTCTTCGAGATTGAAGCTGCGAACATAATGCCAGAGAAGGTTTTCGTGGCAAGCGGGCACAAGGAAAATTTTGTTGACCCAACGGTGAAATGCAGGAAGTGCGGCACAGTCCACAGGGCAGACCACATAATCGAGGATTGCCTGAAAGAAAGCTTTGAAGGAATGACGCCCGCTGGGCTGACGGAATTGATAAAACAGCACAAAATCCGCTGCACGAAATGCAAGGGAGAGCTTGGCGACGTTTCCATTCTCAATATGATGTTCCCGGTTCAGATTGGCGCGGACCTGGAAGTGAAAGCTTATTTGCGTCCCGAGACTGCGCAGGGCGCTTATGTTAATTTTTCCCGCCAGTTCGAGATACAGAGAAAAAAGCTGCCGCTTGGCTTGGCAATAGTCGGCAAGGCTTTCAGGAACGAAATCTCGCCAAGGCAGCTTACCACGAGAATGCGCGAGTTCACGCAGGCGGAGCTCCAGATATTTTTTGATTCTGCGGATATCGACAAGCATGAAAGGTGGAATGAAATAAAGAATTACAAGCTGATTTTGTATCCTGTTGCCGGAAGGGAGAAGAATCCTGCGGAAGTGACGTGCGAGGAGGCAAACAGGAAAATGGAGATTCCGAAATTCTACGCCTATCACCTTGCAAAAGTCCAGCAATTCTTTTTTGAAAAGCTTGGGATTGAAAAGGAAGAATTCCGCTTCCGCGAGCTTTCAGCGGAAGAGCGCGCATTTTACAATAAAATACACTGGGACATCGAGCTGAATTTGGAAAGCGTCGGTTGGAAGGAAGTCGGCGGAGTGCATTACAGAACTGACCACGACCTTTCAGGACACGGAAAGGTTTCAGGGCAGAACCAGGAGGTTTTCTTTAACGAGAAAAAATTTATTCCCCATGTTCTTGAGCTGAGTTTCGGCGTGGACAGGATTGTTTTCGTGCTGATTGACTTGAACTATATTGCAGATGAGAAACGCACGGTATTGAAGCTGCCTGATGCTGTAGCGCCGTTTTCCGCTGCAATCTTCCCGCTCGTGAGCAAGGACGGGATTGACAAAAAAGCGGAGAAGATTTACGAATCCCTGAAGAACGATTTTGATATTTTCTACGACGAATCGGGCTCCATAGGCAGGCGCTATGCGCGCGCTGACGAGATTGGAATACCAGTCTGCATAACTATTGATTTCCAGACCTTGGAAGACGGAACTGTAACCGTCCGCGACCGCGACACTACAAAGCAGGAGAGGGTTAAGGTTGAAGAATTGAAGAAGAAATTAGCATATTAATCATATCTTCTCCGCTCGCGAAATGTTTTTATTTGCAATTCTACGATTCAAAAGAATGATTTTCTCCCATTCGCGGCTTTCCTGTTTTGAGCAGTGCCCGCAAAAATTCAGGTACAAGTATATAGACAAGGTAAAGACAGAAACGGAGGAGACGATAGAAGCGTTTCTCGGAAAGCGCGTACATGAGTCACTGGAGAAACTTTATCATGACATGAGGCTGGAGAGATTGAGAAGTCTGGAGGAAATATTGGAATTCTACAACTCGCGCTGGGACAAAAACTGGGATGAAAACAAAATAATAGTGAATGGAAACCGCCCCATTGGGCAGCGCAGAAACATGGGAGAAAAATTCCTGACAGATTACTACAACAGGCACAGTCCCTTCAACCATTCGCGAACGATTGGCCTTGAGATGCCAATCAAGATTGATCTGAACGGGGACGGCAAATTCAAGATAAGAGGATTCGTTGACAGGATTTCCCTTGCGGAAAATACAATAGAAATTCACGATTACAAGACGGGCTCGCGCCTGCCGTCTGCGGAGCAGCTCGGTCAGGACAGGCAGCTCGCATTGTATGCGATAGCGGCCGGAAAAATGCTGCCGTTTGCAAAAGAAATAAATCTTGTCTGGCATTTTCTCGCTTTTGATAAGGAAATAAGATTAATAGCTGATGAGAAACGCTTGGAGCAGGTAAAGCATAGCACAATAAACCTTATTGAAAAAATAAATTCCGAGAAGGAATTTCCCGCAAAGCAGTCTCCGTTGTGCCCATGGTGTGAGTTTCAGAAACATTGCAATGGAAACAACAGTCTGGC
>JAVHRC010000048.1:0-4322 GCA_036171435.1 Candidatus Aenigmatarchaeota archaeon | reverse complement strand
GGAGCTTTTCATGTGCCTCTTCGATGCGTGTCTCTTTGGTTCTCCGCTCATCTTCGAGTATCTTCTTCTCGGCTTCAGCCTGTTCAATCCTTTTTTTCAGGCTTAAGTAGATAGGCTCAACTTCGGTAAACTGTTTTTTAAGAGTTTCAAGGTCTTTATCAACATTCCCCATGTACGCCCCGATCATTCCCCTGAGATGGTGCGAAATTCCACCGTTAAGCTCGAACTTCACAAAATGATACTGCTGTTCGCTCACTAATAAATTCAAACGCCTGGTATAGCGGGATATTTTAATTACCACTATCTTCCCCCTTTCCCCCTTGAACCCCCTCATCCCCCCCAAGCCCTATATCCGAAGGAATCACGATTTTTACAGTTTTCCCGATATATTTTTTGTGTATATAAATACGCCCGCTTTCGCCTCCATTACCAACTTCTTTTTCGATGACTTCCTCGCCTTTGAGTTTAAAGACAGCCAAAAAATTCCTCCGCCAAAGGAGTTAGTTAGATTCTAACTGTATTTTAGCTTTTTGGTATTGATGTGAACAACAAACATAAAGAATTTAAGTATAGACTTTAATAAAGAATACCATGCGTTTTAAAGTTGTCATAGAAAAAGATGAAGAAGTCGGGGGCTATGTGGTTAGCTGTTCGAGCCTTCCGGGCTGTTTTTCTCAGGGGGATACGATTGAGGAGGCACTGGAAAACATCAAAGAAGCTATACAGGCATGCCTCGAGTCCCTGGCTGAAGATGAAATTAAGTCCTATTTGTCTAAGCCCTCAAGCCAGGTAATTGAAGTGGTTGCCTGATGCCCAAACTTCCAATAATTTCAGGGATGGAAGCCATCAAGGTATTTTCTAAGGCTGGTTGGACTCCTCACCGGCAAGTAGGTAGTCACGTTGTTCTAAGAAAAGAAGGGTCTAAAGTTACATTATCTATCCCAAAACATAGGGAATTAAAACCCGGATTATTGAGGGATTTAATTAAAGCTGCTGGGCTTTCTGTTGAAGATTTTGAAAAGTTATTGTAACCTTAATTCAGAATGCCAGCCACCAGACGAATTTTGACAGTAAGTCTAATCCGACGCAGACTTGACAGACCCTCTTTGTACAATGCATATTAACTATCCATAGTGACTATCCATACTCGGCAGCTCCCCGGCACATGAGGTAGATTGCAGCGTACTCAGGCAGGGTATTCTTACCTTCGGTTACGGCAAAGCTTTTCCCCCTCATCTCGACCAAGGAGTTCTGGGGCTTCAAGGGAGGGGAAACCTCTACCTGTATCTCCTTCTGGCTGAATACCACAGCATCGTTAAGAGGCTCGAAATTCTCAAGTTCAGAGAGCTTGAGGGGAACAACTTTCATCCCTGAGCCGCCGTGCAGCGAGGAAGGCATGCGGATCAGACGCTTAATATCCGCTGTAACCGGCTCATCTGTATGCGCCTTTAAAACACCCACCCCAACGCTGTTTATCATGCTCTGGCTAACCAGCGACAGGCTCTTATTCAGCCCGAATCCCTCTTTTAAAATTGCCTTGCACAGGTCATCGTATGATTTGAAAAGCTTCACGGTTTTAAAGACACTTTCCGCTCTCCTTGCGGTCATTCCCTCAATTTTTTTGAGTTCCTGGACAGCAGCATCATGCTCAGAAGCCCTGATTTTTTCAAGGTACTGGATAATTTTTTCAGCAATACGCTTAGCCCAAGCCGACATTTCGGTAGCTTCGTACTCAGTCTCGCGACTCATCGGATGGCGTTTCACTCCATCGTGGATTTTGAAGGATCTCTTTTCTATCTGGAATACGGATTCATAATCAAACCCCGTTCCGCAGACGTAATCCACGATCTCCCTCCGCTCTGCGCTCTCAAGCGTCATCACCCTTGGATCGCGCACATGGATATGGTACCCGCGCCCCCCTGAAAACACAAGGCTGATATTTTCTTCAAGGAATCCGAAATCTTCGAGCAGGAAATCAAGAAGCTTAATTGTTTCAGCCTTAACGTTAGAAAGCATCTCTGCATAGGACTTTGACTTTACAGGCAGGTGATCGGCATCCAGGTCAAAAATCAAATCCGCACCCTGCCACTCCTTCTCCTTCATGTTGGTAGCACCCGGAAACTTGTAATACGCAGCGGAGTGGTAAACGTGTGCCGGTACCATGCCGCGAAGGTATTCAACCGCTTCATTTTCTGAGGAGAACGCTTTGTGCCTGCGCATCACTACATCGGGAAGCTCGTCAAAAAATATAAAACCCCATTCGCGCCTGCTAAAATCCGGAGGAAAGGCAGGGTTGCTGCACATCCGGTAATAATCCCCGAACCTTTTCCTGAGGTACTGCTTTGTCTTGGGGTTCATGACTTATGTTTTCAGACAGGAGATTTACCTTCTACCAATTTAATTCCTTTTTCGTTTCCCGCTCTTCTATTTTATATTCCTTTAACTTTTCAGCGTATGGGTACTTTCCCATCAGCTTATACACTCTCATAGGGTCGTCTGACTTTGATATGCCGTATTGGTGAATCATCTTGAAAAGCTCATCCTGTCTCTCTTTTAATTCGGTGATGACCCCTTTACATTGCTCTATTCCCGCATTGTTTTTCGTTATCCGTGCCTCGATTTTCTCCTTTTCGTAGAAATCGTGGCGGTCCACCCATTTATATTTCAGGGCGCCCTTATTCCTCTCCTTGCGTTTCATAAGTTTGTTCTGCGCCTTTTCGATATGCTCGATAGCATGTTGGATATTGTTAATTGCTGATGCCCATTCTTGTTTCCAGCACATTTTACCTCATTTTAATACAATTTACCTCATTTTAATACAATTTACCTCATTTAATCCCAATCTTCACCGCAGCCTTCTTTGCGATTAAAGCCTGTGCATTCATCGCCGGCACGGTAGCGACATCCTCTTTCGCAAGGGTATAATTGCGTTCATCCATGCCCACGAATGTCGGAATGTCTCTCAGCAGGCGCACCAGGATATAATCTTTCCTTAAATCCTTGGGGGTCTGCCGTATCACAGGCTCCGGTCTTTTTTTAGCTCCGAACAACTGTTCTAAACGTTCCCTTTTCCATGCGGTTAATATGTCGAGCAGCGCTGCATACAGTTTTTGTTCTTCCTGCGTCAGGGAAGCAATTTCCTGTTTCTTCTGCTTTTTAGCAGCCTGTGATAGAGCTTCCAGGACTATCTTGTTCATCCTGGCCTGGAGGATATCCTTTAGCCTTGCTTTATCTGTTTCAAGCCTGTCCTCGACAAACACGTACTTATCGCTGTCCGCGTCGGTTTTACTTTTATCCTCTTCAAGTTCGCGGACCAGTTTTGCGGCGCGCTCGTAAAAATCATTGCCGACCCGGGCAAGCTCCCTTCCGCCTTCTTTTTTCAGGATGCTGTCGATATTCAACTCTGGCTCTGCCATAGGCAAAAACATGGGCATCATCAGTTTTAAAAATATCGCCTGTTACAGTTTAGCGATAAAATTGAAACTTACAGGCTACGTTAAAAAAAATTTAGTTTCCTACCTTTCTAACCCTGCACAGCATTAATTTCGTGGTATGGCAATTTCCACAATATTTTGAGAGCAGTCCATCAATATGGTATAAACTTAACAATAAAGCTGTTCTTGTAACTTTGAATCGGTCGAGCGTCATCATGATATCCCACAATTTCACCATAAAATTTTGAAGATGTATTTCTCTAATATCTCTTGGGTGATCTAACAGAAAATATAGTGGGTATAAGCCAACAATTTCTATACCATTTTTTTCTAAAACATTTCTCCATCTTTTTAAACTCCTGAATCGAACATGCGGAGTCATGTATTGTAATTCCACTCTACTGAACATATCAATTATGAAAAAATAACCTCCAGGCGTCGAAAATTTTTTTATGTTATTTATTGCAGTATCAAACCCTGCCTCATCAACAATATGAAATATCATATTGAACATACTAATTATATCATATTGACCGAAAATATCCACATTATCTGAAGAAATATCCATCTTTTTGAATGTGTACTCTGGATATTTATCTGTTAGATATTTTACAGAAATGTCAGTTATATCCAATCCTGTGATCAGACCGCAATTGTTTTTTTTGTAAAAGTTTTCTATGAAATATCCATTTCCAGCACCTATATCCAGTATTTTTTTGTCTTTCAGTGTAATGTGGTTGAGTTTTAGAACTCTGTTTAGAGTTCGTAGGCACTGCTTATACATGTACTGGTTATATTCAAGACTTAAACCGCCATGCCCAACACTCCTTAAAGTAAACTACTCAGGGCTAAAGCCCTGAGCGTTTATGGTTGTCTGGGGTTCCTATG
>JAVHRC010000047.1:0-4383 GCA_036171435.1 Candidatus Aenigmatarchaeota archaeon | reverse complement strand
TGAACATCCATGCATAGCTGTCCTTCACTTCTTCCACGAAAGCATCGGGGCTGAGAACTCCGAGCTCGGATATTATGCCTTCTATCAGTTTCGAATCAATCTCCTCGAAAACCGTGTTTGAGATTTTCACGCCGCGCGGCGGATTCTTCCATACTTCGCTTGCATTCCTTTTTTCTATCGGCTCGTTATAGCCTTTTATCGTGCGCGGGTCAAGCTTCCACGAGTGGGAACACACATACAAAGGTATCCCGTGCCTGTCCGCGATTTCCGCAAACATCCCGCTGCCAATCTTGTTTATGACGGAGCCTTCCGATGTTATCGCGTCAGCCCCTATTATCATGATATCGGATTCCATGAGGGCGAGCCTTGCCGCGGAGTCAATATGAATTGTAACGGGTATCTTCAGCCTTGCCAGCTCGGATGCGGTTATCTTTCCCTGAAGCGAAGGCCTTGTCTCGGTGTTAAGCACGCTGAATTTCTTTTTTTGCGATTTCGCCTTTTGAAATATGGAAACAACGGAAGAGGAATGGCAGTGCGTAAAAATAGCGGTATTATTCTTTATCTTGTTCGCGCCGAACTCGGATATTTTTTTCTTGTCCATGTTCAATTTTACAAGAAGATCGTCGGGATTTCCGTAAAGACCGAGATATTTCATCGAGTTCCTGAGCATAGGCTCCGTGGGCCTTGCCGCAACCAGTTTTCTCTCCGCGGTTTTCTTGTCCTTGGAATTTTTCCACGAGATTATTGCGGCTTCCGCTATCTGCTCCGCGCCCTGAATGTGAAGCGTTTTTATCCTGCTTATCAAAGAAGTAAGGTTCGGCATGTTTTAATATAGAATTCCCCCAAATATAAATTATATGAATATGGTGAGAGCCTTATGTACGAATCCGAAAACCGCGAGCTTGTGAGCTATCTGAAAAAGACGGGTGTGCTGAAATCAAAGGCTGTTGAAAATGCCATTCTCAAAACTCCAAGGCATTTGTTCGTGCCCGAGGATTTGCAGAAATCCGCATACAGGGATTATCCCCTTCATATAGGACAGGGGCAGACAATATCCCAGCCTTCCACAGTAGTCATAATGACGCAGCTTCTCAATCCGAAATCAGGCCAAAAGATTCTTGAAATCGGCTCTGGAAGCGGGTGGCAATCCGCATTGCTGTCGAGAATAGTCGGAAGCAAAGGAAAGATTTTCACGATGGAGATAATTCCAGAGCTCGCGGAGTTTGCCAGAAAAAATCTTGAGAAGCTTAAAATAAAAAACGTGAAAGTTGTTGAAGGCAACGGCTCTGCCGGACTTGATGAAGAAGCCCCGTTCAACGGAATAATCATGACGGCGGCTGCGCCATTCATGCCAGACATGCTGAAAAAACAGCTGAAAGTTGGCGGAAGGATTGTGGCTCCCGTTGGCGACAGGTATACCCAGAAGATGACAGTCCTGAAAAGAACAAAAAAAGGATTTGAACAGGAGGAACTGCCAAGCTATTTTGCCTTCGTCCCGTTGCGCGGAAAGGATGGGTTTGAGGAATAAATATGAAACCAGAAATAAAAATACTGAAAATACTGTCCCATGCTTTTTCCCCTCCCGTGGTCGCTGCTGAAACGGTAGTAATCTTTTCCTCGCTTTCTCCCAACATTGCGCTGTCTGCAGGCCTTGGTATTTTGTTTTTGGCTGTAATCCCAATCCTGCCGTTTCTATATTTTCTGGGAAAAAGGCAAACAAATATAAACATAATAAGCAGGAGAATAAGGACCGTAGTACTGATAATGGCAATCGCAAGCTATGCCGCATCATCGGCTGTTTTCTATTATCTGGATTATCATGTCATGTTTGCAATATCGCTTGCCTATCTGTTTGTGGATATTGCGATTATGGTAAACAACCTGTTCTGGAAGATAAGCATCCACGCGGCAGGCATCGCCGGACCCACAACCGCTCTGGTATACGTGTTTGGAACGAAATTTGTCTTCTTGTATATTTTTACGGCAATGGTTTTCTATATAAGACTGAAACTAAAAGCACATACTTTATGCCAGTTGGTGGCGGGATGCGCCGTGGCGGTTGTTGTCACATTCTTGACGTATTTGTTTTTCTATTGATTCGCTTTTAAATCCCGAAAACAAATAATTGTCATGTACAATGTTGAAAAGCGCAGCGGCAAGCTTGAGATGTTTGATGCGAAAAAGATTGTGAAAAGCTGCGTTGCCGCGGGCGTTCCCGAGAAGGAGGCGAAAAAAGTGGCGGAGGAAGTAAGCCAGCACCTTTACATGAACATTCCTACGAATGAAATAAGAAAAATGATAATCAAGAAACTTGGCAAGATTGACAGGAAGGCGGCAGCCGCTTATGCGCACTTCGAGAAGATGAAAGGCTGAAAATATAGTTTAAATATCCCGTTTTCTTTATAAGTCCACAAGCGGAAGAATTTTCGGATTAAACAGGATAAATCTTAAGGGGGTGATTGAATGAATGTCGTAAAAAAGGATGGGTCGATGCAGGCGTTTGACAAGAACAAGATAGCAAGAGGCTGCAAGAAGTCGGGCGCATCGGATGCTGTGGCAAAAAAAGTGGCGAACGCAGTTAGCAATATGGCGGAAGACGGAATTAGCACGATAGAAATCGGAGAGATGGTTATTGCGGAGCTGAAGAAGCTTGACAAGAAGTCGGCATCAGAGTACGAGAAATATTTCAGGAACCACTAAAAACGTTTTTTATTTTTTAAGATTTTTTACTTTTTCATTTCTTCATCCACATGTCAAGCGAGCTCCTATTTTTCTGCTCAAGCGTTTTTACGACTTTTCCAATGCGCTCGCGTGAGAACTCGAACCTGTCGCACATGAAATTCAGAAGCTTTTCCGATTTCGGCGCGCCGAACTTTATTTCAACCTTCTTCTCCACAATCGGATTAAGAAAAAATTCGTAAACAGATTCCGGCGCAATCTCGGCATTCCATTCGATTTTCTTCAAAACGTTCTCAAGGGTTTTTTCCTGCTTCACCAATTCAAATGCCCGCTTCGGCCCGAAGCCTTTTATTCCCGGATTGAAGTCGGTGCCGACAAGCATTCCCAATACAATCAGCTGCTCGCGCGTTATTCCAAGCGAATCCAGCATTTCCTTCAGTTCGATGATGTTCGGCTTTAATTGTTTGTACTCGTTTTTTCCCGAAACTTTTTTCCTGCCGCTTATCGAAAGGTTTCGCACCAGCCGTTCCGTTCCGAAAAGAAGCGTGTCCATGTCCTGCGATGCTGTTGCATAAACCTGTTTGCTCCCGCACATGTAAGCGCATTGCGCCTCGCCCTCGGAAGGCGCCTGAACAAAAGGTATTCCCATCAATTCAAGCAATTGCTTTGACTGCTCAACCATTTCCCCGGTAAGGTGCGCGGTTTGCTGCGCAGCAATCCTTATCTCCTCAATATCTCCGGCAGCTCTCGCCGCTTCCAGCCTCCTGTGCGCCTCAACTTTTTTTGCGGACCTCTCGCCCGTGACAAACTTGAATTCCGGCGGCTTGCCGTCAAAAACCCATATCGGGCGAATGCCGACTTCAACAAGCTTTGCGGTGCGGTAGAAAATGCCGGAAAGGTGGCTTGTTATCTCCCCCTTGCTGTTTTTCAGCGGCTGCCCAGTGTCGCGGTCGCGAATGATGCTTAAGAATTGATAAATCCAGTTGAACGCGTCTATCGCTATTTTCTTGCCGCTCAGATATTCCAGATCGATTTCCTTCTTCAGGACAAGATCTTTCAGCTGGACTCCCATAAGAACCAATAACTATTGGAACTAATAACTTAAAAATGAAATTGATTCGGATCGGATAATTTTCAAGACAGCAATTTCTTCAAGAAAGGCGCTGTAATTGATATTGCCGCGGACGCGCTTACACCGCCTCCAAAGTATGCAGAATTGTTTGATTCTGTTGATAAATAATAGCCTGCTGCCAAAGGAAGAACAACCGCCGCAGTATACAAAAGAAATTTCGCATAAGGATTGATTAGGATGCCCCTCGTCTTGTACGATAAAGGCATAAAACCAACACCCTTATCCGAACAGCGCGCTCAAACCCGCGGCGGCCTCCTCGGCCTTTTTCTCCGTGTCCTCCTCCTTCTTTTCCTCTTTCTTCTCTGCTGCGGGAGCTGCGGCAGGCGCGGCAACGGCAGCCTTGCTTATTGCCTCCTCGATGTTCACTCCGTCAAGCGCGGCAACTGCGGCTTTTATCTTTGCCTCGTCAACGTGCAGACCAATCGAGTGCAAAACCTTCTTCATGTTTTCCTCGTTTATCGGCTGCTTTGCGGAATGAAGCAATAAGCTTGCATACATTAACTCCATGATTATCACCATTTTTGATTTTATTTTATCGGTAAGTAAACTATTTAAACCTTTGCTGAATTTTT
>JAVHRC010000046.1:0-1045 GCA_036171435.1 Candidatus Aenigmatarchaeota archaeon | reverse complement strand
CTAAAACTCAAGACCAGCAATTAAATTTTGTCAGTCCTTCCTGGTTTTTTTACCCTTGGATTTTTTATCGTGGTTTTTCATACGATGTTCCATGTGATGTCTTGCACCCATGCATGTTGTGATTAAGCCAAATCTCTGTCCAGATCCCATACCAGCAGAAGCAAGTAAATTTTTTAGAAATGCAGCCATTTCATCTGGCAGCCCTTTAATAGTATCTGGATTTTGCATTTTTATTGCAAGATTATCTATTAACCCGATACACCCGCGATAATCCTGGCACCTGCTGCAATATTTATCCTCATAGATTTTAAAGGGACTTGGAACTTTATCATCTTCTTCAATCGGGTTTCCTATTCTAACCGGTTTTTCTTTCTTTATTAAAGTCTGCATTGTAATCTCATAAGTTTATTCTTTTCCTTATTATATACTTTATTGCTGCAACTATTTTTATTACTGTTCTCAATAAAAGTCTGTCGAAGAACAGTTGAATAAACCCGCGTTTAAAGAGTAGAGGATTGAATCAAATACACAACATTTATATAATCATAATGATGATATGGATTTGGATGGGATAAATTGGAACAAGTAACAACAATCCCGCAGCGAACAACTGTTGAAATAAGTACTGAAGCCGTGCTTTTTGAGATGAACAGGTACGAATCCTTCATTAAATATATGAACAGCAACTCGCATATCAAAAAAGCGCGGGGCATGATATGTGACAAGGATAATGCTTATGTCTGGACATTCAAAATTAAAAGCGGAACAGCAGGGAAAGTCCTCGAACTTCGATGTCCTGAATCAAATGCAATATCCATTTTCGGGAAAAACCAGACTGTTTTGCTCTTAGAAAACGAGCCGAAAGAATTTGATATCAATGATCCTTACTTTTTCTCCCTCAGATGTTTTGATAAAAGCAAGAGGGAACTGGATCCTGCAACCCGCATGAACTTCAAGAAAGTATCTAAGTACGGCGGGATATCCAGAAAATGCAGGGCAACTTACGGCGATCTCTCGCCAGCGAAGGAAATAAAGTACAGTTTTC
>JAVHRC010000045.1:13332-20103 GCA_036171435.1 Candidatus Aenigmatarchaeota archaeon | reverse complement strand
CGGCGGCGCGGTTCTGTTAACTTTAAAATTTATTTAAGCCTGCGCGCACAAATGTTTGATATGAAACTTTCCGTTTGTTCTGCAATTGACAAGCTTCTTGAAGGCGGGCTGGAGAGTGGATGCATCACGAACTTTTACGGCCCGTCCGCATCGGGCAAGAGCAACATAGCGTTCGTCGCGACAGCTTCCGCGCTTGCTTCCGGCAAGAAAGTCCTGTTCGTTGACACGGAAGGCGGGTTCTCTATTGAAAGGCTCCAGCAAGTTTGCAACGGAACCTCGCCGCTGATAAGCGATAAGATAATACTTCTTGAGCCGAAAGACTGGAACGAGCAAAAGGAAGCGATAAAAAAATTGGAGGCGCTGAAGGAAGGCGTCGGGCTGATTGTGGTGGACTCGATAACCGCGCTGTGGAGGTTAACCGTAAGCGACCAGAATGCGCAAACCGTTAACAACGAGCTTGCCTACCAGCTCTCCCTGCTCTCGAAGATAGCGCGCGAGCAGAACATTCCCGTCCTGATAACAAACCAGGTTTACTCGGACATTGAAACCGGAAAGATTGAACTGAGCAGCAAAAATATCGTGAAATGGTGGAGCAAGAACCTGATAGAGCTGATGCACGCGGGAAGAACTGGATGCAGGATTGCGATAATCAAGCGGGCAAGAAGCCTGCCTGAGGACAAGCGCGTTGAGTTCGAGATTTGCAACGACGGGCTGAAAGAAGTTAAGTTCAGGATATTCTGAAATTATTCAAAAACTATCCTCGTAAACGCCAAGCTGTTCCTTTGTAAGAAAATATTGATGATCTATCCCAATGTTTGCAAGATTTTTTACTGCTCCCTCTTTTCTGTCCACAACAGTTATGGTATGCTTTGTAAAAGCTTTTTTCGGCAAAATGAATTTTTCATAGCATTTCCTTATCGAGCTTGCCAATGTTGTGACATCCTCGCATATCACGTGTTCAACCGGATAAATCTCTCCTATCACCTTTCCTGTCTTGTGGTTTAGGCTCACGTAATCCCTTCCAAGAAAACCCGCGGCCAGTTCGGCGACTTTCGCGCCGCCATTGGCAACTCCGGCTATCCTGTATTCCTTTCCGTTAATTCCCTCAAGCTCAAGAATTTTTCCGCTAACAAGTTTTCCAATAATTTCCGCGCCTTCCTCATTCTTTAGAACGAGTTCTGCTTCTATCTTGTTGTTTGAATCGTTTCCGCCTGCAAAATGATATTTACCAAATTGTATCGCGCCGGTTTCATGGAAAATCTCTATAAGCCTTTTGACATCTCTATCCGTTCCGGCATGCATAAGAACCTGATTTAAATAAACATCAAGATATTTATAATTTATGCAGACCATAATACCCGGCTCAAATTCTCTGCCGCTCGCGAAATCCATTTCTGATATCACCGGATTCGCGCTTGCGCAGGTTTCTGCAAGAAAGTTTCCCGACGGCGAGAGCTATGTCCGCATTGATTCAAAGCTTTCCGGCGACGCCATAATAGTCCAGTCATCATATCCGAACCAGAACGACTCGATAATGGAACTGGCGCTGCTCGCTGACGCCGCAAAAGACGCAGGCGCAGAAACATTGAAGGCTGTGATGCCTTACTTTCCATATTCGCGCCAGGACAAGAAATTCCAAGATGGCGAAGCATTGAGCATAAGGGCTGTAGCGAATATCCTGAAGAATGCGGGCATTGACGAGATAATAACTGTGGACGCACATTTTCACAGGAAGCCCGAGAAATTCGATTTTTACGGGATGCGCGCGACAAATATTTCCGCGGGAAAGATTCTTCTTGACTTTGCCAGAAAAACCATTCCTGATTTTTCCGTAATCGGGCCGGACTTCGGCTCCTCTGATATAATAGAATTCGCAGGTGTATTAGGGAATATACGGGAGTTAAACGCTATGATATCATCTTTCCTTTTTGGATAAGACATAATTATTTTCCGTTTGTGTTTTTAAGGGTTTTATCCTTCCTAAAGCCGAAAGATGAACAAAACAAATATTTCGCTCATCTGATAAGCCTTGCGGATAATTTCACATCAATGAATAGAACCGTTTTCCATCCGCCATTAACATTGAAAGAACTTTTAAACGATTCTATAGTTTATTTGATAGGAGTAGCTTTTGGCGATGGAGGTGTTTCAGACCGTTTTAAAATATTCAAAATTACAGACGATTCATCGCGCAAAGCAGAATTAAGATTCAGTAAAATGTTTTTTGAGAAATTATCAGGAATATTTAAAATAAATTTTGGTATAAAATCAAAAATCTTTAAAGATTATGAGAATGATAACAAATATAGAATTCAATTCTCAAATAAATGGTTCAATTATTATATGAACTTCTTTTTCGGAATGCCTTTGGGACCAAAAAAGAATTTGCTTCATAAGCCGCTTATCATAAACCTTTCAAAAAATTCAGAAAAGCTCTCAAAGATTTTCTGGAGAGGAATAATTGACACGGATGGATGTATCAGCCGTTCAATTGAGTTAGAGATGGCTGATAGAAAATTCATATTGGAATGCAAGAAAGATTTGGAAAAATACGGCATGCAACCAAGATACAATGAAAGGGATAAAATTGTAGCTGGCAAACAATATACAGAATTTTCCATAGGAATAAATCGCTGTGATTACAGAAATTTTGCGGAAAATATAGGTTTATCTCATCCTAGAAAGCAATTAATTTTCATCAAAGAACTGTTGAGAAAACCGCAATTCAAAGAACAAATCTGCAAGCCTAAAGAAGCGGAAAAATTCAAACTTGCTTGGTCTTCTCCTTTTTCTTTTTAGGAGAGGCTTTTAATTTTTTCGGCTTGCCCCATAGCTTTTTTGTTTCGCAATTTATATCAATGCACATTTTGAAGGGACGCTTTCCCTTCCTATAAACCATGATAATCGGCGTATGACATTTATCACAAATTTTGTCAGTTCTTTGAATAGTGGCATTAGCTGGAAGAGGCATTCCATACTGGCATTTCGGCGTCCAGATTTTCTGCTTCCATTCGCAGGCGCACTTTCCTTTTTCCCCGCCGCATATCGGACAAACGCATTTGCAAGCCTTCTTGGTAAAGCCGCAAACCGCGCACCTGCTGTAGCTTGTGCATCCCACGAAATGTTTTTTCGAGAAGGGACTGAACATTACTTTCAGTTCGCCGTCGCATTTCACGCACTTCCCGAGAACGGCGCGGTCATCCTGCGTTTTCATCACCGAGTCGGCGAGGTCCTTCCCGATTTTGTCCTCATTTTCCCTGAACTCGTTGCTTATCCTGATGAGCGCCTTCTTTGCCTGGTTCAGCACTTTTTCTTTTTTTATTTTTTCCTCCATTATCTTTTCCAAATACTTCTCGAACTTTCTCGTGAGCTTCTCGTCAACCAAATCAGGAACATATTTTTTCAGCGTGTCAGCAACCTTCATTCCCAAGTCCGTGACTTTCAGGCTTTTGTCCTGGATATAATTCCTGTCATACAAAGTCTGCAGGATTGCAGAGCGCGTTGCGCGGGTTCCAAGCTCACGCTTTTCCATCTCCTTGATCATTGAAGCCTGCGAATAGCGCGGCGGCGGCGCAGTCTGCTTTGAAAGCATGTCCAGCTTTTTCACGTCCAGCGACTCTCCCTTCTTTAATTCAGGCAAAATAATTTCGTCGAACTTTGCATACTGCCCGTACAAATTCATCCAGCCTTTCTCAAGGGTTCTCCTTCCCGTGAACACGAACCTGTTGCCGTTGAGCATCGCGGAAACTTTCATTGCCTCGCGCAGCGCCTCTTTTCCGAAAACCGCGAAAAATCTTTTGCATATCAAGTCGTAGATTTTCTGCTGCATTGCTAACAGTATTTTTTTCGGCGGCTCAACTGTCGGATGTATTGACTCGTGCGCGGGGTCAACGCGCTTTCCTTCGTTCGGTTTCAGCTCTGGCAAATCCAAAAGATGCATGCAGATTTTCTCATACTTCCCGTTTTTCGCAAGTGCCTGGAGAATTTCTCGAAAACCGATTTGCGGCGGAAGTTTTTCGCTGCTCGTTCTCGGATAGCTGATGTAAGCTTTTGTGTAAAGCTCCTGCGCTATCGAAAGCGTCTGCTGCGGAGAGAATCCGAAAAAGCGGTAAGCCTCGGTCTGGAGCGACGTTATGTTGAACGGCACCAGCGGGCTTTGCCTGTAATTTTTCTTTTCCACGCTTTCGACTTCCGCGCTCTTTGACTTGCATAATGAAAATATTTTTTTGGCTTCGTCCTCGTTCCATATTTTCTCATCCTCGTGCTGCGCTATTATCTCCTGCCCCTTCAAGTCGAGCTTTAGCTCCAATTGCCAGTATGGCTTTGGCACAAACTTCCGTATCTCATTTTCCTTTTCCGCAAGCATGCAAAGCACGGGGCCCTGCACCCTTCCTGCGGAAAGCACTGCAAATCTTTTCGCAGCTTTTTTTATCGCGAGCGTGAGCGCTCGGCTCGTATTTACTCCGTAGAAAAAATCAAGCGTATGCCTCGCAATCCCTGCTTCAATCTGCGGAAAATCCAGTTTCGGGGAAGCCTCTTCGTATGCCTTTACCAAGTCGGGTTTCGTGAGCGTGGAAAATTTCATCCGCTTCGCTTCAGTAACATTGCAAATGAATCTGAGAATATTCCATGCGATTGTACTGCCCTCGTTGTCAAAATCCGCAGCAGAGATATAATCACAATCTTTTCCGCTGTTCTTTACAACTTCTTCTATTGTTCTGAAGTATTTCTCGGAAAATGCCGACTGCTTTCTTATCTTGAATGACGGCTCCCAGGAAACGTCAAAAATCGGATATGTCCAGCCCTTGCCCCCAGTTTGTTTGAGGTTGAAAAGATGTCCAACGGCAGCAACGACAATATGCTTTTTTCCATTCCTTTCAAACTCGTAATAGCTCACTCCCTGGTTGCTTGATTTCTTTTTTGGCTTTCCGTCTGCCAGCGCAAGCGCGAGCCTTTCCGCGGCGTCCGGCTTTTCCGCTATTATTATGGTTGTCAAATTTCCCACCATCGGAACGTGTAAAAACAATATAATATAGGCAAATTTAAATAGGTTTTTGTATTGCAGTACCGTTTAGAAATGGACAAATAACTGCACAAAACTTATCAGATTTGAGAATCCCGTGATTGTCGCGGTGATTGTTCCCGCGAGCGAGCTTACCGCGGCAGCAAACCAGTCGGGAATCGGCAGGCCGAGGAAGCTGAGAAATACAACAATAACAAGGACTGATGCGATAATACTACTGTTCGTTTTCATAACAATCTGCTTTTTATAAAACCTTTTCTTTTCCCATAATAATATTTTGCGGCAGCCGTCCGCCAAGCTTCTTTAATGTTTCTTCAGACAGTTTCTTTGCGGTTTCTATAAGCTCCGCCTTATCAGCGTTTCCTAAGAATAAAGTTTTCAAGTCTTTTTCAAAATTGTCCGGTTTGATTTTGAATAATTCTATATCCTCTAATATTTTTATCCTTATGAAATTCCCGCTAGGAATTCTGTTAATTATATACCAAACATGCGCAATGTCCTCGGCAAGTTTCAGCGAAAATACTCTCGCATCAACGCTCTTTCCTTTCTCAAACCTGCTCTGTATCTTTTGCAGATTGTGCTGTATTCCGTATATTGCCCAATTTATCGCTTCTTTGCTTGGTTTGTAATTTTTCAACATTCCCTTCAATTCTTCCATTTTATTGTTCTTGTCCATTATCGGCTTTATCTCCCAAATAGTTCTCGCATAATCCTCATCACTCTTCTTCAGAAGTTTCTCCACGTATTTGTAAGGATTGAAAAACTCCTCAAATTCAATTCCGTTTATGATTTTATAGCTCCTCAACATCTCTTTTCCGTTTGTAAGAACAAACAAATCAACATCTGAGAATTTGGAAAAACTTGCTTTGCTGAAAGAACCAAGCAATCCAACGGCAAGAACATATTTTTCTTTTGACAGTCTTTCAACTTCCTTCATCATTACTTGTTTTACCTTCTCAATGTCCATGCAATCAACTATTTTTTCTTCTCTATAAATTTCTTAATAAGATTTGCTTTTTCAGCCTTCCCTGACTTTATATAAGCTTCATAAGATTTTTTCAGAGGCATAACAGGAACTTTTAAGTTATCGGCTTGTTTAAATATTCTATCTGATAAATCAAAAAGTTTTATCCAGCGGTTTTTATCATCTTTAAACATCAACCCTTCCATTACTTCGACTTTTATGTTATTTATTAGAAATACTTCATAATTCGATTTGAATCTTGAGTTGGCAGCTTTTTCCGCAGGTTTCTTAAAATCTTTAAAAATTTCCTTTATTTTTTCAAAACTTTTCTCGTCAGTTAGTATGTCAATATCATGAACATCTATATTGATTCCTTGAAATGCAAGATTTGCGCTTCCTATGAGCGCCCAATTAACAGATTGAAATTTCTCAGAAATGAATTGTAAAATTTCTTTTATTTTATTATCCATTTTCCTTACCTCTGCTTTTTCCAAACCTCCAGAATTGATAATCAGACTGGTAATGTTTCAGTTTCTTAAATATATCCTTTCCCCTTTCTTGTTTTTCTCTAATTACATGCCCTATTATCTCCAACTTTTCTTTATAATCTGTTCCTTTTAAATCATGTCCAAATTCTTGATAAATGCTGCAATTGCTAATGAAGCCTGTAGGCGTCAGCCATATCTTTTTGCATTTATCGCCGCCGCAGGCAAAATCTGTTGAGAAATTAGGGACAATTCCAAAAATAACATCGTTTGCATCAATATTATAATAATAGCACATT
>JAVHRC010000045.1:7085-13232 GCA_036171435.1 Candidatus Aenigmatarchaeota archaeon | reverse complement strand
TTATAATAATAGCACATTGGATTGTCGCCTTTTACATCTGTTTTTGTTAAATGACCGTATTTTTCTCTAACCAAATCGATTACATCTTTTCCAGAACAGTGCTGCTCTTTAACATAAGACACATCATTGTCAAATCCGCCTTTAACAAGTTCTATGAATCTTACTACCAAAGGAGTTTTTCTTTCTTGGTAATGCTCAGCAAAACCAACGATGCCTAAAGTCTCGTTCAGATTTTCTTTTGTAAGAACTGTATTGATTTTAACCAAATCAAAAACTTCTGTTGATTTATCAATGGACTTTAATACATCAGGCAGCATATCTTTGGATGTAATTTTCGCAAACTTGCTTTTGTCAAGAGTGTCCAAACTTATGTTTATTCTGCTAATTCCAGCGTCATATAATTCATCAGCCATTTTATACAAGAGAGTGCCGTTGGTAGACAGAAACTGCTCTTCTATGCCGTAATTTTTTGCTGAAGCCACAATATTTTTGAGATTTCGCTTGGTTGTAGGTTCTCCTCCAGTCCATCTTATTCTTTTGATTCCCAATTCAGAACTTGCTTCTATTATTTCCAGCAATTCACTGTCGATTATAGGCTCTATTTTAAAATCTTCTTTGCGGCAGTATTCGCATTTTAGATTGCATCCAGAAGTCGATATTCTCAAAACATAATCGTTAGCCTTCATCTCTTTTGTATTTCTCATAATTACTTGCTAACATTTAATCTTTAAATCCTTTAAAACATGACAGGCAATTAACGAAGTTAATTTTCTGAGTTTCATAAAAATTTCAGCGACTTTATCTTTTTCATTTTTTCTTTCCGATTATCTTCATCCCGTTCATGTACGGCTGCAAGGCCTTCGGTATCAGGATTGAGCCGTCCTTCTGCTGGAAGTTTTCCATTATCGCGACAAGCGCCCTGTCCGTTACCACGGTGCTGTTTAAAGTATGAACAAAACCTTTCGGAGCCTCGCCTGCCTTGCCTCTGAATTTTATGTTCAGCCTTCTTGACTGATAGTCGGTGCAGTTCGAACAGGAAACCATTTCCCTGTATTTCTGCTGGACGGGCATCCATGCTTCCAGGTCGTATTTTTTCGCTGCAACAGTCCCGATATCTCCGGTGCAAATGTTCACAACCCTGTATGGAATCTCAAGCATTTTGAAAAATTCCTCTGCATTGCCTATCAATTCCTCATGGATTTTCCACGAATCCTCGGGCTTGCAGAAAGTTATCTGTTCCACTTTGTTGAACTGGTGGACGCGGAAAATTCCCTTCGTGTCCTTGCCGTGCGAGCCAGCCTCTTTCCTGAAATTTGTGGAGAATCCGACATTCCTTATCGGCAGTTCTTTTTCCTCTATTGTTTCGTCCATGAACCTTGCGGTAAGCGGATGCTCAGACGTTGCTATCATGTACAAATTCTCGTTCTCTATCTTGTAAAGCATTTCCCCGAAATCAGCCAAGTCTGTCACGCCTTCATATGGCTTTCTTCTCATCATGTGCGGAGGTATCATTAACTGGTATCCTTTTTTTGTCATGAAATCTATTGCGCACTTCATTATGGACATCTCAAGAAGCGCGAGCTCGCCTTTCAAAAAATAAAATCTTGCGCCTGAGATTTTTGCAGCCCTCTCAATATCGAGAAGATCAAGAACAACGCCAAGCTCCTCGTGCCCTTTCAGCTCAAAAGACGGCTTCTGGATTTTCCCCCATTTCCTGACTTCAACATTCTCGGAATCATCTTTCCCGACAGGAACGCTCTCGTGCAGTATGTTCGGCAGTCTCATCAGGACGTCGTTCATATGCAGCCTGAACCTTTCAACCTTTTCCTCCAAGGTTTCAATCTCGCCCTTTATCTCCTTCATCTCTGCAATCTGTTTTGCAGGCTGGCGGCCCTCCTTTTTAAATTTCGCAATCTCCTCCGTGACTTTGTTCCTTCTGGCTTTCAGTTTTTCAGAATCAGCAACCGTTTTTCTCCATTCCCTGTCGTGCTCTATCAGCTCTTCCAGCAGTTTTATCTTCTCCAAGTCGCCGCGCTTCTTCAAATCCTTTCTCACTACATCAGGATTTTCCCGTATCAGTTTAATGTCAAGCATAAAAATCGCTTACAGTCGCTATTGCAGCCTGTTAATTAGAATTCTCCGGAACCGTATTTAAGGTTTGCGAGAAATCTCAGGAATTTAAAGCTAACTGGCTATTAAATAGTATGAGCATGTTTGCCGCGACAGGAGCCAAAAAAAGATGGACTTATTCTCGAGGTTTGGATTCTGGGATTGAAGGCGACGGCGACACTGCAATAGAATCAGGGAGCGTCCCGCCTTTCAAAATACATGTATATGGCGAAAATTTGCAAGAATCTGTTGGAACAGGATATGCCGGCGAAAGTGCTAAAAAGACTTTTGCAACACCGGAAAGAATGAAATTGAAAGATGCTGTTGATCTCTTTAAAGCCAAGTATGACATGTTCTATCAAAAAAACAAGAAGCATCCGGTAAAATCAGACTGCTACAAATTTGGATTGCCTTACACTGCATTGACGAAGGTTCTTGATTTCTTGGTTGCAAACCACGAAGCCAATATAATTGAAAGAAACTCCAAGTGGAAAGACGTAGTGTTAAAAGGATATGAAAGCCCGAAAGCGCCCGAAACCATAGGCATGGAAAATGTTCATACGGCATATGAAACATTACAGGAAAATCATAAGGCAGAAAAACCTGCAAGAATCAGGGAAAGGAAAGATATGCGAACTGCGCCTGAAGATGATAAAATCGAAAAAATTATACGGCATCCTTTGGCAAGGAAATACATGCTTGAAATATTGGGCACCAACGGGGCAGGCGAAGAGGAAGTGTCAGAAAAGGCAATCAAAATAATAAAAACATGCGCTCAGTCGGGAAAGTCAGACTTGAAAGTTGCGGAGGACGAGAAATTAATTCAGAATGACGCAAGGCACTATCTTACGGTTTTTAATGAAAAGGGGATAATTTCATTTAAGTCGGATATAGAAAGCAATGGATATAGAACCGATTTTTGGTATTCCAGCAGGATTGGGTTGGAAAACCTAAAAAGGCATAGCGCTGAAATGGCGGAAGAAGAAATAAAATCGTTTGAGGCAGAAATAGAAGATGGCAAAAACGGAAAATATGCGTGTGAAAAGTTTTCTGGAGAACATCCTGTTTTTGATTTTGGTTCTGATATAGCGGAGGAAAACAAATACAAATGCCAAGCTTGCGGCGCGGGCCTGATTTTCACAACAGGCGAAGATTTGGCAAAACCCGTTGAATCAAAAATATCAAGATTAAGGGAATCAATTGAAGAGCTAAAACAGATTGAAGTTTAATGCGCGCTTCTATCTTGTAACATTCGCCTTTCTTATCGTTTCCAGCAGCTCTTTCGCCTCCTTGTTCTTTTCGAAATATTTTCTCACAGGCTCCAGAATTTTTACCAGTT
Source organism: Candidatus Aenigmatarchaeota archaeon (assembly GCA_036171435.1). Classification (GTDB taxonomy): domain Archaea; phylum Aenigmatarchaeota; class Aenigmatarchaeia; order Aenigmatarchaeales; family DAIDAN01; genus DAIDAN01. The sequence continues at coordinate 9,784 of JAVHRC010000045.1, read as the reverse complement.
CCTCGGAAACAGCGTTCTTCAAGTCCATCGGGTGGAGCTTTCCTTCGCCGTATATCTTCGCCAATTCATCAAAACTATTCAGCTCAATATTTCCGCCGAACTTCGCGGGTCGGGAAATTTGCAAAGTGTCTGTTTCGCGAAAAATTATATGTTTGCAATAGTCAATTATAGGATTGTATTCTATTGTTTTTTCCGGGCAAAAACCGTTATTGATTTTCTTTTTAATGTCTTCAGGCGCATCATAAATGAAAACACATGTTTCCGGCTTGCTCTTTGACATTTTTATTGATGTCAGCATTTCTTTTTCCTGTCCTTCGGGTATTGGCCAAACAGGAGGTTTCATAAGGCCTTGCAACAAGTGATGATGCACGCAAACAGGCTTCCAGAACTTCAATCCTAAATTATGGGCAACTCCAGCCTTTTGCTTCATTAACATATTTCCGGACTTTATTGTTACATCTGTTGATGAAAGTTTCTCCCCTACTTCCCTTGCCACAACATTTGCCTTTCTCTGGTCCATACCAAGCTGGCAGATATCAACATCAAACTGGAAAACATCGGCAACCTGCATCGGTGTGTAAATAAAATCAGAAACATAGTTCGCTTCCGCTTCCTTCCTTCCAGCAACCTCCAAAGTTCTCCTTGCCCTCGCCAATGTCAGATTTTTTGATACAAGAATCATTTTCTGCCAGTAATCAAGGTTATCATAAACCTCATCAGCATAAATGAATTCTATTTTCTTTTCTGGAACTCCAAGAGAAAGCCACGCATGTTTGAAATGTTCGGCTGCTTTTTTTATCAAAACAATATCTCCGCCCATCTTGTTGTTCATCCAAGCATGCCAAGTTGCAAGGTAAGCCTTGAATTTCACACCTGCCTCGATTAAATCTTTCATCTTGTAAGCGCAAATTAATCCTGTACCCAGATGAACCATGCCTGAAGGCTCCCAACCCCCATAAGCTATCGGATGCTCCTTCGTCTCAAGAAGCGCGCGGAGCTCGTCCATCGTGAGAATTTCCTCCGTTGGCGCGCGGGAAATCAGTTCGAGTTTCTTTTCCAAATCCATAATTGTCACTTGATTAGAGATTATATTTCAGAGATAAAAAGGTTTGTAGAACAGCATTTTGCAAATAGTTATTAACCTGCATCCGAAATATTAAATCATGCCAAAGTTGAGCGTTTTTGACGTCACGAACCTCGTGATAGGAAGCATAATAGGCGCGGACATATTCATAGCATCGGGCATAGCCTCGGGAATAATAGGGCCGTTCTCCATTTTCGTCTGGCTTATCGCGGGAATATTCGCAATTGTCATAGCGCTTTCTTTTGCGCAGCTCTCGCACATAATCCCGAAAGTCGGCGGGCCTTACATTTACGCAAAGCGTGCGTTCGGTAATTTTCCCGGTTTTATCACAGGCTGGTCCCTTTGGCTCGCGGAGTGGAGCGCGCTCGCGGTATTTCCCGTTGCATTCTCAATATACATCCAGTTCTTCTTTCCGCTGAACTGGTGGCAGGACTTGCTTGTCAAGTTCCTACTTATCGCATTCCTCACCGCGACAAACTATTTCGGAATAAGGTCTGCCGGAAGGATGAACGACATACTTACAATCGGGAAAATCTTTCCCCTTTTCATCCTGATGATTTTGGGCGTGCTGTTTCTTTTTTCCAACCCGGAAAAGATATTGCAGAATTATTCGCCAATGCTTCCGCTCGGGCTGTCAGGATTCGGCTCGGCGCTTGTCCTGATTTTCTGGGCTTACGCGGGATTCGAGCTTGCCACGATACCGTCCAATGAGATAGACAACCCGAAAAAAAACATAAGAAAGGCGATAATAATCGGGATGGGGGTGGTGATGGTTTTCTACATCCTGATAAATTTCATAATAATAGGCGTGAACAACTGGCAGGAGCTCGCAATCGAGAAGACCCCGCTGCTGGTTTCCGCCGAGAAGGTTTCCGGCTGGCTTGGCGTGGGCATTTTCGGATTGCTGATATGGATAGGCGCGCTTCTTTCTATAAGCGGCTCGGACGAGAGCGGCACAATCGGGACAAGCAGGCTCGGGTATGCTATGGCTGCGGACGGGCTTTTCCCGCACGTATTTGCGAAGCTGCACCCGAAATACAAGACTCCTTATGTCTCGCTGATAATCCAGAATCTAACGGCTTTCATAGCAAGCGCTGTCGGCGGAATCGCTTCAATCATAGCGTTTTCGGTTTTCTGCCTCTCTTTCGTTTATCTTATGACATGCCTAAGCGGGCTAAAGCTTCGCGCGGGAAAGTGGATGCCGATAGCGGGCGCGGCAATATCATTGTACCTGCTGACGCAAATTGGATTTATTCCAATGCTCGTTGCCGCAGTGCTGCTCCTGCTCGGAATACCTTTCTATATTTTCCTCTCGCCGAAAAAGGAGCTGAAGGAAGTGAAAGCTGTTTTGCTCTCGGAAGAATATCTCCTCATGAAACGTGTGCATACGGAAGAGCGCTTCCTCGGCCACGTGTTCAAGCACGCGAGAAAGATATTCGGGAGATGAATTTGCCGTCTTCACATCGAACCAGAAAGTATAAAAGCCTTTAAACCGAAGGATATTTTTGCAACATTATGAATTGAATTTGAGAAAATCAGACCGCGCCAATCAAGCGCGTTGTTTACTGAATCATACAACTACAAATCAAAACATAACGTATTAACGAGTGATAAT
>JAVHRC010000045.1:4691-6985 GCA_036171435.1 Candidatus Aenigmatarchaeota archaeon | reverse complement strand
GTTTACTGAATCATACAACTACAAATCAAAACATAACGTATTAACGAGTGATAATTATGAAATTCCAATGCCTCGGCGGATTCCAGGAAGTGGGAAGGAATGCGGTTCTCATGGAGACGGGGAGCGAGCGCATTCTTCTTGATTACGGCATGAAGGTGGAGGAGGGAGAAGTGCCTATCCCGCCAAAGGGTTTTATTGACGCAACGCTTCTTACACACCCCCATTTGGATCATAGCGGAATGGTGCCGACTTTGAAGGCGCCATTGTACTCGACAGCCGCGACTCTTGACCAGGCAAGGCTCCTGCTTTTTGACGCGATAAAAGTCGGGAAGATAAAAGGGCAGCCCGAAAGATTCAGGACGGAGGATGTTGAAAACCTGAAGGAAAACCGCGTGACATACGGCCAGCAATTTGAAGTGGGAAAAATGTTTGTCGACGTGTTCGACAGCGGACACGTGCCCGGCTCGTGCGGTTTTTTGCTTGACACTCACGGGAAAAAAATATTTTACAGCGGGGACTTCCGCCTGAGCGACACAAGGCTCCTGAACGGCGCGCGCTTCAATATAAAAAACATTGACGTGCTTTTCACAGAAACAACTTATGCCTTCAAGGAGCATGCCCCGCGCGAGCAGGTGGAAAAAAACCTGATTGCGCTGGTAAATGAGACAATAGAAAGGAACGGCACCGCGCTGATTCCGACCTTTGCCGTCGGCCGCGCAGCGGAGCTGCTGATGGTTCTTGATTATTACGGGATAAAATATCCGATTTTTCTTGATGGGATGGCGAAGCAGGCCACGGAGATATCGCTGCGCTATCCGGAACTCTTGCGCGACCACAAGGCGCTGCAGAAGGCTGTTGAGGATGTTGTGCCGCTTTACAGCAACGCTGACAGGGAGATGGCGCTGAAAAAGCCCGCAGTTATTGTCACAACATCGGGAATGCTCTCGGGCGGCCCTGTAATACACTTCCTGAAGAAAATATACAACGACCCGAACAGTTCGCTTATTTTCACGGGCTTTCAGGTTCCGGATACGCCGGGAAGGGTCTTGATGGATACGGGACATTATATTGACGAGGATACAAAAACGGATTTGGAAGTGAAGATGAAAATGCATTACCTTGACTTTAGCGCGCATGCAGGCAGAACTGAACTCCTGGAATTCGTAAACAGCATAAATCCCGAAAAGGTGGTGTGCATGCACGGGGACCGCACAAAAGATTTTGCCGAAGAGCTGAAGGGAAAGGGGTTTGACGCGATCGCTCCTGGAAACGGCGACGAGTTTGAAGTTTGATTCGGTGATTTTTTGAATATTATGAAGCCTGAAATGCTCACATTAAAGATAAAAAACTTTTTTTCCGACAATTATAACAGGATGTTTGTTTTATTTCTGTTCTTATTCATAATAATAAATTTTTACATTGGCTCGCAGAATTCTTTTGTCTCGGATGAGGGCACGCACGCCACGATATCGCTCTTCTATCGCGACCTTATCCTAAATCTTCCAGGACTCGGCTTCAACCCGGAAAAAATTTACCAGTTCGGAATGGAATACATGGCACACTATCCAAAGCTGCAGGTGACATATCCGCCGCTTTGGCATCTGGCAAACGGGCTGGTATCATACAGTATTTTCGGCGTTAACGAGTTCGCAGCGAAAATGACAACGCTTTTCTTTTCAGCGTTATCTATGATATTGATGTATATTTTACTGAGACGCTTATTTAGCGGAAAAATTGCGCTGCTCTCTACAGCACTGTTTTTCATAAATCCTATGAGCATGCTCTTCAGTTATCGCGCGCTCATTGATTTCTCGTCATGGCTTTTTATTTTCGCAGCATTATTGGTTTATTTTAAAGCAGAAAAAACCGGAAAAATAAATTATTATTTGCTTACCGGCTTCCTTGCATTTCTTGCGACAATGGGGCAGAGGCCTGCGATAATACTCCTGCCCGCGATTTTTGTTTACAGCTTCTTCGTTAAGAAAATGCATAAGAAAAGTCTGTTGATGCTGGTGCCGTTCATTCTGCTCATGATTCCATACGGACTGGTATTGTGGAAAACCGGCGGGCTTGCGATAAACCTGTCTGTTGTGGAGACCGCGGGAGCGCAGCAGGGCGAGCCTGCTCTGTTCACGTTTTATAACTGGGTCTGGTATCTTGCAAAATTTGTTGAGCTATCGGGACCGTTCGCGCTGTTCGCTTTTGGCGCGCTGCTTTATTATTTCTACAGAAAAGAGCAGCACTGGAAATTCCTGCTGGTATGGCTTGCCGTATTCTGGATTGGTTTGAGTATT
>JAVHRC010000045.1:0-4591 GCA_036171435.1 Candidatus Aenigmatarchaeota archaeon | reverse complement strand
GCACTGGAAATTCCTGCTGGTATGGCTTGCCGTATTCTGGATTGGTTTGAGTATTCCGCAAAACAAAGAGCCGCGTTTTTATCAGTGGCTTTTCCTTCCCGCGTATTTCGCGTTTTCTTTTTACGCGATAAAATTAATTGAAAAATACAAACTGAAAATGATTTTGCCGACAGCTGCATTAATAGCACTTTACCTGTTCTATTCATATTCATTCGTCTCAGCGGACATGAATTATAATCATATCTCAGATGCAGAAAAGTTCATGCAGCAAAATCTCACGGGAAACATAGCAGTCCTCTCGGAGGAGGGAAAAACCTATTCTTCGGAATTCATTTTCCTGACTGCGGCTTCGGACCCGCTAAAAGAAAAGTTTGTCTACAGGCCTTGCGCATTCCTTAACGGGACAACGGGGGATATAGGACAAATAATAAATGACAACAACATCCAGTATATCGCATTTTTGAAAAGCGGGGATGAAAGCTACATAGGCGCGGATATTGGCGGAATAAGCGGAATCCTTGCCTATGAGAAAACTTTTGGCAACGTTGACGTTTATTCCGTGAAAAACTTCTCATTCCGGCAAAGGCAGATATGCAATTATGTTTGCCTGACGGGGCAGAAGATATGTGTGAACAATACAAGCCCGTTTGATTTGTCAAGCGGATAACGCTTATGATAAGTTATTGTGTCTTTTTATTTAAGTATTGTTTTGGGAACTGTTTTTATGATTTCTGGAAGTCTCCTCATCACGGAAGGCAGGAAGATATACTTCAGGTACTCTAGCTTCAGTATCGGCGTCTTGTGGCTGTACTTCTTCGACATATCTGAGCTCAGCAGTTCGAAAAGCTCCTTGAACCTCTCGTCTGTTATCTTGTCCGTAAGAAGCATATTGTCCTTCATCCCAAGCTTCATCTTGCTTATGTCAAAAGAGAAGTCGTCCGTTACAAACCCTTTCTGCTTAGCGTACTCCCACACCTCCGTCCCAGGCAGGGGCGTCATCTGAAACAGGACACCAATGTCTATATCCTTATTTTCAATCAGTTCTTTTGTAAGCATAATGTCATCTTCCGTCTCATCGGGGCAGCCTATCATAAAATATCCAGCCGTTAGGAAGCCGAACTTCTTGCACATCGCGAGCGCACTCCTGTTCTGTTCGACTGTTACCGTGTTCTTCTTTATGGACTTCAAAATCCTTTCAGAGCCGGACTCGAGCCCGAACGATATTTTTTTGACGTTCATGTCTTTTAGGTATCCGCACATCCTCTCGTCAATCAGGTTGGCTCTCCCGTTCACGGAGAACTCAAGCCTGTCCAAGCCTTTTTCTTTTATAAGTTCAGATATTTTCTTCACTCTTTCCTTGTTTGCTATGAACAGGTCGTCCCAGACTATTATTCCATCAATCTTATAATTTTTGTCAAGCTCCTCTATTTCGCTCATCACGTACTCGGCAGAATGGAATCTTGTCGTTTCCCACAACTTTTTTCCTCCACAATACGTGCAGTTGTAGGGGCACCCCCTCGAAGTGAACATGTGGGCATATATTCCGAAATGGTCAAGGCTCATACTCCTTCTCGGAAACAGGTAATAATTTTTCATGTTAAGCAAATCCCTTGCGGGAAATGGAATGGAATCAAGGTTCTGAATCTGCTTTCTCTTTACTGTAATGTGGTTGTTTCCAAAAACTATGCCATCAATCTTGGTAAGGTCTTCCGACAAGAATTCTCTTTTCCTTTCATAAAGCTGCACAAGCTCAAGCATTGTCTGCTCGCCCTCACCCATCACACCGATGTCAAAATTTGAATATTTGAGGTGGTTTGGCATAAACGATATATGCTGACCGCCAATGATTATGGGAATGCCCTTTCCAAACCTTTCTTTTATTTTTCCTGCAAACCTGTTGGCTTCGTGAAACTCGTAGGACATTGATGTGACGGCGACAATATCCGGCATAAACATGTCAAGCTTTTTCATCGGCTCTTCCTTGTCAACTATTATTATGTCATTAAATCCCCCGTACTTTCTCAGATATGAGGCTATGTAAGCCAAACCAAATGGCGGGTCAAACGATTTCCTATCAAGATTTACAAGCGCGAGTTTCATAACTATCATCTATCGTTTAATAACTTCCTCATATATCCTTTTAAGCGTTTTGTTCCTGCGGCTGATTGAGAATTTCTCTTTTATCATCTGCGCTCCTCGCTTTCCCATGCTTCTTCTTAATGAATCATCCTCTATGAGCGCTGCCATGCTTTTCTCTATGCTTTCAATAAACTTTCCGTTCACGTGTTTCGTCCTGCTCAAAAAATCCTTCCAACCTGCGTCCTTCGGCCAGAACCTCAGCGAAAAGTCCGTATTGAACATCGAAAAGGGCGCATCTATCAGTATTCCTGATTTTCCGTTTTCAATTATTTCCGGCGACGCATAAATGTTCGTGGTGATAACAGGAACGGAAAAACTCATAGACTCCAGAAAAACGGCGCCGAAAGTATCGACGAAAGATGGCATGACATAAACGTCCATATTCGGGTAGAAGTTTCGGATAAGTTCTTCCCTGTTTTTATTAGGCTCGATAAATTTTATATTTTTGAAGCCCTCATATTTCTTTGCATATTCTTCCGGCACAGCAGTCACCATGATAAGCTCCGCGTCATATTTTTTGCTTATGCTTTCAAACGCATTGAGCAGTTGCAGTCCACATTTCTCGAAAAAGGTCCTTCCTATGAAAAGAAATCTTATGGATTCGCTCTTTGTTTTCTTTGTCTTTCTTTCAGGCACAGCTGGATAAACAACTTCCATCTTTTCATCTATCCGTTCGTTCCTGAAAAAATCCGTTATCGTCTTCTTTGCTGCATGCGACCAAGGCATTATTTTCTTGCAGTTGTCTGAAAGAAGAATCTTTTCAATCGCGCTTTTATTGTTCATCAATACTTTCTCATGGAAGTTCGAGAATCCGGCAACATGCTCCGCGTCAACTATCCAAGGCTGTCTTGTCTTCAACAAAGTGCCGCCCATTGAATAGATGAGGTTTGAATCGCTTTGCATCCTTATCTGCGGAATATTATATTTCGTATATTGCATCCAGAACCATTTTTTTATGCTTCGCGCCATTTTGCTATCGTCGTACGTGCTTGCTGTTTTCGGAATTTCGTATCTCACTCCGGAAGGCGGATATTTCAGCAAGTCCTGATAAAGCGGGTGAGAAGTCATCCTCAGGCAGACGTTTATATTTTCCATCAAACCACATTTTTAAATCGTCTTTAAAAAAGATAAAATGCATTTTATTCTTGTTTAGAGTGATTAAGTATGTGTTTTGAAAGCATTAAAAAGTTTCTTATGCTGCTGCGCAAAAAGGACTTATTCGCATGGTTCGTCCTTTTGATAATAGCCATACATTTAATTTTTCTCGCGTTCTCGCCGGCGTTCAGGTACGGGGATGATACGCGCTACTTTGCAACTGCAAAAACAATTGCACTGACAGGAGACTTGGCGCCGAAATATGAGATGTTCGGGAGAACTGTTTTTGATGGACCGCCGTTGCTCGTCTATATCCTGACGGCGTTTTATTTTGCCAGCTTTGGAAACCAGTTTGCCTGGTTTTTCATAGCAAAGGCATTCATGCTCGCGGTGTTTTTCTGTTCGCTTTTACTGTTGAATAAATTTTGTAATAAATATAATTTTACAAGAAATGAAAAAATTGCCGCCCTCGGAATTTTCTCTTTTTTTCCGGCTTCCATATTCACGTCAATATCCGCGATGCAAGAACAGATTATCGTGCTGTTCACGCTTCTGCTGTTCTGGTTCTTGCTTGATAAGAAGAATAATTATTTATACATTGCCGTTTTTGCAGGACTGCTGATACTGACGAAGATAACGACTTTTCTCATTATAGGCTCTGCATTCGCTGCAGTGGTTCTGCTTAAAAAAGACAAAAAAACAAAACTTTTGCTTATTGCTTCAATGCTGGCCGGAATACTCCTAATAAATTCGCTCTGGATAATCAGGAATTATTCCGAGTTTGGAACACCATTTTACCATCACAGTATGGGAGAAAATTATGAATTGTTTCATGGAGAAAGCACCGCTGGCAAGATTTTTTATGTCTATATGGCAACATGGGGGCTCCAGACCGCGGACTATATTTCAGGCAGCATAAAATTCCTTAGCGCCTTTTCCATAATGTTATTGGAGACAATTCTCGGGTTGTTCCTGCTTCCCATCTTCTTGATTCTATCCAGAAATATTTGCAAGCATAGGAAACAGTTCTTGGAATTTATCCCGCTTATTCTTATCATTTTCCTTTTTACGTATGTTTATCTTTCCATATTCGTAGGTGGTATTGACGTGCGGCACCTGCTGCCAGCATTGCCTTTTGCATCGCTGATTATGGCAAAGAATATTGACAGGAAAAAATTATATTATTTCGCAGCATGTTTCATTATATTTATTCTGATTGCAGGCATGACAAATTTCATGATAAAGAATAAACAAGACTCAACATTGTCATCCCTAAAGAGCATTGTCGATAATAATCCTGAAAAAGCAATTTCAATACAGGACTGGGAACTGCGCAGTCTTGCTTCCTTGTATTTTA
>JAVHRC010000044.1:3156-4547 GCA_036171435.1 Candidatus Aenigmatarchaeota archaeon | reverse complement strand
GCAAGAATCCGGACATCTCGCTGGCGGAGATAGTGTCTTATTTCGAGGCGCGGGCAGCCGAATTTCAGATAAAGGATTATTCCGGCGTTTTCGCAGTTATCAGCGTCCAGAATCTTCCCGCGAGCATAATGGAAGATCTCGGAGGCACGATAAAAATAGCGGAAGTGATGTTTTCCACGGGCAGGAAGGACGCTTCAGAAATTCTGAAAGAGGTTGGACAGAAGATTGACTTTAATAGATTGTTTGAAAACCTTCCTGCAAAAACGACTTTCGGTGTAAGTTCCTATAATTCAAAAGAGGAACATGAGGTGTATTCGGATTTCTTTAAAACAAAAATGAAGGAGAAAGGAATAAAAGCGGGATACATGCACCTTGCTCACGGCGCTTCCGCAATAACGCACAGCGAACTGGTAAAAAAACATATTGTAGAAAAATCCCTGGAAATAATAACGTGCATTGGCAAGGATTTTTATTTGGGAAAAACTTTGTTCGCGCACAACCCGTTTGAATTCCAGAAAAGGGATGTGAAAAAGCCCGTGCAGAGAGCCATCTATTCAATACCGCCGCGGCTGTGCAAGATTATGATAAACATGTCAGGAAGCAAGGGCGGAATCTTGCTGGACCCGTTTTGCGGAATGGGCTCGATATTGCAGGAAGCCGCGCTGATGGGTTTTGATGTTCGGGGTATTGACATTGACAAGGACTGCGTTTCAGGGTGCATTGAAAATCTCTCGTGGCTGGAAAAGGAATACAAAATCAGGATAGGCGATATCGAAAAAAAGATTGCGAGCGGGGATGCGCGGAATCTGGAAAAATATTTTCCTGAAAGCTCGATTGACGCGATAGTTACGGAGCCGTATCTGGGCCCGCCGCTGAAGGAAAAGCCTTCCGCGGAAGAGGCCGGAAAAATATTGGATGAAATCGCGCCCTTGTATGAGAAAAGCTTGGAAAGCATGATAAATGTTTTGAAGCCCGGCAAAAGGATAGTCATTGTCGCGCCCGTCTTTAAGACGGAAGAAGGCATAGTTCGCCTGAACATGGAGGAGATATGCGGGAGAAACAATTCAGTCATAATAGACGTCCTGAAAAAATACGGCATTCCGCACAAGTTCCCTTTCCTGGACTTCGAGGACAGGCACAAGACGATTCGTGAGATAAACGTGGTGGAGAAGATGCGCTGAAGGGCGCGGAAGCTTAAATAGTTTTAAAGAGTATGCAATTTATGAATGATGTTTTGAACCTTAGGATAAGTGGAAGTTCTATCTTTGCTGTTGATGGAAAACAAGTTGCACGAGTAACTGAAGATGGGACGATATTTATAGATGGCGCATATGTTGGACATATAGCAGATAACGGTTCAATCCAATTAAAAGATGAGAATGGAAGGATAG
>JAVHRC010000044.1:0-3056 GCA_036171435.1 Candidatus Aenigmatarchaeota archaeon | reverse complement strand
AATATTCTGGACATGTAAATGAAGATGGAGCATTATTTCTAAAAGATGAGAATGGAAGGATAGAATATTCTGGACATGTAAATGAAGATGGAGCATTATTTCTAAAAGATGAGAATGGTAAGCTTTCATATAAAGGATATTATAGGGATTATAATCCTTCTGAAAGAAATAAAGTTGGATTGATGTCTGTATTAGTTAAGAAAGGATTGCTTTAATAAATAGTCTTTAAATACTTTCCAAACCATCAAAGTTCTACTGCTTAGGCAGGAGCTCGAAAGGGCAAGCGGTTGATAATCATGACCGAAAAAATTATTTCTGCAGTAAAGAGCGCGAAGGAAGGCGCGAAGAAGAGGAAGTTCTCGCAGTCGATAGACCTGTCAATAAACTTCAAGAACCTTGACCTCAAGAAGCCGGAAAGCAAGATAAAAGGCGAGGTTGTCCTTCCGCACTCGGCGAGAAAGCTGAAAATCTGCATCATAGCGGAAGCGCTTGTTCCGCAGGTGAACAGGCTGAACGACGAAAGCGTTATTCTCATAAAAAAAGACGAGCTTGCCGCAGGCTTCACAAAAAAAGCCGCGAAAAAGCTCGCGGCCAGCTGCGATTTTTTCCTCGCAGAGGCGCCGGCGCTGATGCCTTTGGTTGGAAGAAATCTCGGTCAGGTTTTGGGACCGAGAAACAAGATGCCAAAGCCCGTTCCCGCAACGTTGTCCGACATAAAGCCTCTCGTTGAAAGGACAAAGAACACTGTGAAATTCGCTGTAAAGGATTCCGCTGTAATAAACTGTATAGTCGGAAACGAGACAATGGCTGACGAGCACGTAGCGAAAAACATTGAAACGGTTTTGCGCGCCGTTGAGGGGCTCTTGCCGAAAGGAAAAGACCAGGTCAGGAGCGCTTATGTGAAGCTTACGATGGGCAAGCCTGTAAAGATTGACTTGCTTGAAACCAGCCAGAAAAAATAATCGGTGAATGATGTTTATGAAAATCGTGCTATGCGGAAGCCTTTCATTTCAGAAGGAATTTGACGAGATAAAAGGGAAACTGGAGAAGGCAGGACATCTTATGTTGACATCGGACACTGCCGAGGATGCAAAGAAAAAGGGGATAACTGACGTAAAGAAATGGCTTGAGCAGATGAAAAAGTTTGAGACAGACAAGTTCATAAAATACATGGCGGAGAAACTGAAATCGCATCTGGAAAAGATAAAAAGCTCGGACGCGATATTTGTCGTCAATGCGGACAAGAACAACATAAAAAATTATATCGGCGCATCAACGCTGATGGAAATCGGCTATGCCTTCGAGCACGGCAAAAGGATATTCATGCTTAATCCGCTGAACGAGAGCCTGTCTGGCGCGGAGGAAATAATGGCGATGAAGCCGTCGATACTGAACGGCAGGCTGGAGATGATAAGGATTCCGACGATGTGAGAAAATAAAAAAGATTGTTATGAGAATTAAATTTGGCGAAAAATCAGGGCTTCAGGGCAGAGAAGTAAAGACAGAATTTGATGATTTCATTTATGTACCCGAATCAAGAACCGGCTTTCAAGAATATGTTTTAATAAAAAATGGACTAATACCCGGCCCCAGCGAAGAGCCGGATTTGTATCGCGATGCCAATATTGATGATAATTCCAAAGAAATATGCTTAACATATCCGGAGTTGCCCGGCATTGAAGTCATACTTGCAACAGCAGAAGAAGAGAGAAAAATCAGAGAGAAACTTCCGCAAATTGAAAAGAATATCTTATTTGAAATAATGAGTTAAAAGATTAATGACGTGATTCATATGACAAAACGGCAAGGCGAGAGCAAACAAAAAAGGGGAGTGAAGAAGCAGAAGATTGACGCGGTGAAGCAGATAGCTGCGGACTTGAAAAGCCATCCTGTAATCGGAATAATTGACATGTACAAGATGCCCGCGAGGCAGATGCAGAAGATAAGGAAGAATTTGGCGGGAAAGGCGAAAATTAAAACCGCAAAAAAAAGCACTCTGCTTTTTGCTGTCAAGGAAGCAAAACTTGAGAAACTCGAGCCCTACATCATATCGCAGCCCGCAATCCTTTTCACGGAAATGAACCCGTTCAAGATATCATTCTTTTTGCAGAAGAATAAGTCTTCCGTTGCCGCAAAGGTCGGCGACGTGACGCCGAGGGAAATTGTAGTGTCCGCGGGACCGACCGACATACCTCCGGGACCTGCGATAACAACGCTCTCAAAAGTGAAAATCGCCGCGAAGGTTGAGAGCGGAAAAATAGCGGTGATAAAGGATGTCACTGTCGCGAAAGCCGGAGACAAGCTGTCCGCCGAATTGGTTGCGGCTTTGAACCTTTTGAAAATGGAGCCTATGGAAATCGGAATCAATCTTGTTGCATTGTACGAGAACGGCCTTGTTTACGGCAAGAATGTGCTTTCCGTCACACAGGAACAGTATCTTGAAAATCTGGCAAGGGCTTACATGTCGGCTTTCAATCTTTCCGTGAATGCTGTCATCCCGCTGAAAGAAACAATCGGGACAATACTCGCGAAAGCGCAGATGCAGGCGAAGGCTCTCGCTGTTGCCGCGAAATTGGAGGGATGAGAAGGTGGCAGGAAAAGCCGTTTATAAGAATGATATTTGCCCCAAATGCAAAACGCCGTGGGATAAAAGCGTTTCCACGGGATATTATGACGGCAAAGAACATGAAGAACAAAAAGCAGTCTGCCAACATTGCGGAAAAATCTATTAAGGGGTAATGAAATGCCGTCTTACCAATTGACTAATGCTGATAAAAAAGGAATTGAACGACAGAACCTATTGATGCACTTGCTATCAAAAATCCCGCAGATTGATGAAATAAAATTCAAGATGATCATATATAATATGAAAAAAGATTTTCCGAAAATATTCAAGGATTACAAATTTGGCGCACATTTTATTTATCCGCGTGACGAAACGCTTGACGGCGATATTGAAACGCTAAAAATTCAAGGATATATTAGTGAAGTGTAAAAAGGCAAAAATTCAGCAAAGGTTTAAATAGTTTACTTACCGATAAAATAAAATCAAAAAT
>JAVHRC010000043.1:0-4625 GCA_036171435.1 Candidatus Aenigmatarchaeota archaeon | reverse complement strand
TCATCATTCCCGTCATGATGGATTTTCGCTGCCGCTTCCTTGGAGCTTTTCATGCTTTCAACATCCTTGCGCAGCGCAGATATGGTGCTTTCCATCTCATGGACTTTCCTGTTCATTGAACGCCTTATGTCCGAGTCTTCACTTTCCACCATGCCTTCCACGGCAAGGATTCCGCTTTCAACATCCGCGGCAAGCTCCGAATTCTTCCCCTTCTTCCTGAACTCCTCCAATTTCCTTATGCTCTCCTCAAGCTCCTTTAGGTTGTTTTTCATAACACACACGCATTACTTTTCAGCTTCATGCTCAAAAGTCTCAAAGATTTTCCTTAAAAGCGCATTATTCTTTTCCAGCGTTGACTTCAGGGTTTCGTTCTCGTTTCGCCAGAAATCCATTTCCTTTATCACCGCGCCAAGATTCTGGATTAGCGAATCCACTTTCTGGTCAACGTCGTTCGCCGGCAGCGCTTTTTTCTCGTTATCCTCTATCCTTTTTACCAGGCCTTCAAAATTTTTCCGCACCTCTCCAACAAATTCAACTTGTTCGGCAGAAACATACTCTTTTATCTTTTTTTCCATCAAAGATAAGTCCTCGCCTTTACTTTCCCTGTAATTCTTCATCATGCCCTCAATAAGGGATATCTTGCTCTCAAGCGATTCAATCCGCTTTTTCGTGTCAGCGCTTTCTCCATGTCCTACTGCAACCACGCTCCTTGTTGCCTCTTCAATCTCCTTCAGCGCATTTTCCATTTCATTCGGAGTTTTCACGTCAATTGGATTTTCCACGTCAATTGGATTTTCTCCTTCGTTTGGCTTTTCCACATCAATAGGCTTTTCCTCTTTGTTTGACTTTTCCACGTCAGTTGGAGTTTTCACGTCAATTGGATTTTCCACGTCAGTTGGCTTTTCTTCTTCGTTTGGAGTTTTCACATCAGTTGGAGTTTCTCCTTCGTTTGAAGTTTTCACGTCAATTGGATTTTCCACGTCATTCAGACTTTCTCCTTCATTCATATTCTCTCCTTCGTCTGGATTTTCATCTTCATCAATGTCGCTCATTTTAAAACCTCTGACATTCTTTTTATTGAGGATATTATTACCTTTATTGCCTCCTCTGTCTCATTTTTAAAAGATGAGAAATCTGTTTTCATCCGGCTTATTTCATTTCTTATTTCCTGGATATTCTGCTTTGTTTCGTTTCTTATTTCCTGCGCATCCTGCTTTATCCGGTTTCCTATTTCCTGGACATTCTGCATGCTGCCTGCTGGCTGTGCCGCGACAGCCTTCTGGGATTCAGGCCTGAAATTCATCCCTTCAATTCTTTTTAATGCGCTTTCAGCATCATTCATCCTTCTTTCCAGGTCTGGCGTGCTTGTCCCTGCAAAAAAAGTCGGCTGCTTCTCAACCGCGAGAATCTTTTCAATGAAGTCATTTATCTTTATCAAGTCAAGGTTTGCAACCATCTGCAGGTCTTCCACGTTCTCCAGCCTTTCCTCAACAGTGGCAACCCTTACTTCCTGCTCCGGCGCAAGATTCCCGCTCTGGAAGCCTCTGGAAATGTTCTGCAGTCCTGATTCGACATTGGCAAGCCTTTTTTCAAGCTCGAGAAGATAGGTCCTGTTTTCAGCAATATCCTTTGTATTACCCTCATTATCCATGCAACCAACCCTAAGAACTATTGGGTTGACCATTAATAAATCTTTCAGAAGAAACACGAATTCGCCAATAGAACTTCAGGAGAATTCATCCCCGCTCTTTTTTATTTCCCTTTCCAGTTCCGCCCTGTCTGCGCCAAGAAAGTCAAAATATTTCCTGAGGTAAATGCCCTTCGGACTTATCACGCAGATGTCCGCGTTTCTCAGCATATTGGCTGCGCTTTCATCAAGGTCGGCTATCACAGCCTTCGGCTGAAGCGTAAGCAGGATTTTTACGGTGGACATGTCATTGCTGGAAGTCCGCTCAAAAAACACGACAGCGCCGTTTATTCCGAAACGCCTGTCTTTCTCAAGAATCCTGTCCTTGTCAAAATCTTCCACGGGTATGACGGGAACGCAGCCGTCGTTGCCTATCATTTCCAGCTCGTCGACTTTTGAAAATCTCTTTTTTAGCACGGATATTTCCGCTGAAAGGTTTTTTATGAGGCTGTCCCTCAGCGCAACCTCCTTTCCTTCAAGCACTTTTTTTCTCTGGCCGTCGTTCTTTTTCTTTTCCTCTTCATAGAGCATTTTTTTCTGTTTTTCCAATGACCTGACTTTTGCCTCAAGCTTCTCCGCATATTCCTCCGTAATCTCCAGGCTGTTTTCCAGGGACTTTATCCTATTTGCCAAGTCCTTCACGCTTTTGTCCGCTGATGCCGTCTTCTTTTTAGCGATATGTTTTTCCATAAAAAACTCCCCTGATACAGCATACATTTGCCAAAAGTGCAAATAAATAGGCATGAATTATCCTGACCGCGTTCCGGCAAAATGCAGATTAGGAAGATTAGAAAAAACAAATTAGGAAGAATAGAAGCAAGAAAAAAACTCCGGGATGAAAAAAAATCCGCGAATCTGCTCTGGCACAAAAATGTTGTTTCATTTGCTCCAAGGGGAGAGCCAATCAATTACCCTGTAGAACATTGTCTTGTCCACCATACAATATTCGTCCCATACTATTTTTCCTCTCTTGTATTTTCCGATTATTGTTGTGTAAGTGTCCATGCCACATCCAGCCTCCATTGCCAATGCTTTTATTTCAAACCTGTCTCCCGCATTGGTTTTCAAGGAATTGTATCCAGCAGCCTGGCAGTTTGCCGAGCCTCCGCCATAATTGCCGCTGTAGCCGATTGTAATGGAATGGGTGCTGTCCAGAATTGTATAGTTGCCCGCGCTCCCGCCATAGCTTGTTCCGGGGAACCAGTCATCGTTGCTCATGCCGTCAATTTCTATTCCAGCGGAAGTAACATAAACATCTTTCCCTGATGAAAGAAAGTTTCGTATCTTGTCCCTGTCCGAGTCTGTTGCATCCACGCCCGCGCTGGCATCGCCTTTCAAGTAGAGAATATCGTAGCTGCTGTAATTGTCGGGTATCAGGGGAACGATAGACGGATTATAATAGTCTGTCCAGAAATCGCCATTATTACAATTAGAGTAAACATCTCCGATTGCAAGTATTCTCACGTTTCCGACATTGCTTCTTGTTTGTGCGAATGTTGCGCCGTTGCTTACCAAAATGTTATGCTCCTTGTACTGCACCTGTTCCTTTACAGGAATAATAATATCTCCTCTTCCATTTTCCGCTATTGAAGAGCTTAAGTTATGCCTTATCAAAACATCGTCAATATAAACTTTCAGGGAAGCGTTCGTGATTTCCCCCTTCCCGCAGTTCCATATTGTTATATTGTTTCCGCGGGTGTTGTCAATCCTCATGCACGTAGTGAATTGCTTTGTCAATTGCGAAGCTTGCTGACCACTGGAAGAAGTTGTTGTGCCTGCTAAAGTGGAAGAAAAAACATAAAAAACGCTAATCAAGGAAACAGTTATCATCAGAAGCATTATTGTGGCAATTATCGCAGAAATGGCTTTCATATGAAACGATTAAAGAAGAGAAAATATAAAGTTGCTATTTGTCTTCATATTCGCTGTTCAGCATTTCAACAATCTTTTTTGCCTTTTCGTCCCCTATTCCGTCTATTTCCTGCATTTCTTTCTCGGATGCGGAGAATATTCTTTTCGGAGTCTTGAAATGGCAGAGCAAGCGCTTCGCAAGAACCGTGCTGACGTTTGGAAGCCCTGCAACCAGAAATTCCTGGTGATTTTCCATCGAGGTTATGCCCGCCTTTGGCCTTATGGATAATACCCTTTTCTCGTCAACCTGCTCCCGCTTGGCAATCTGAAAAATTATTCCTGCTGTATCGATATACGACTGGGAAAAAATTATGGGAACGCTGAAGTCAAGCGCGAGCGAGGCGAGTGCGCCGCGTATCGCGTTCGGATGGATTCTGGACAGGTTTTGCCCGTTCTTTTCTATCAGCAGGATGGGTTTTTCATACGCGCACAATTCCTTCATCTGCGAGAACAGGCGGCCGTCCATAATAGAGCTTGCAAAATCCGATTCAGACTTTCTTTCCACGACGACCCTGTCGGAACAGATGTAGTCCCCGACGGGAAGATTTTTCTTTTCTACATTGCAAAGCCTTTCAAGCTCGGATATTACAACTCCGTTTTCGCGGTTGTCCGCGAATATCTTGACGCCTTCCTCAAAAGTCATGTGATTATAGTGTAAGAAGTTTTATATATAATTCCCAATATGATTAAGAATCGCAATGGCTGGCAAAGCGGACATGAACGCTTGTCCTGCGATTCCTAATCTTGGTTTCATTCCATATCGTCGGGGAAATTCAAGCTTCAGAAATCAGGCCCTCGGGCTTTGAATTCGGTGCCGCGCAAGCGGCATCAAAGAAGTTTGGACCTCAAAAAGCCTTTTTCTTTTCAAAAGAAAAAGCCTTGGGAAAAAGAAAGAATATAAAGATATTGTAAAAAACGTCAGCGGAAAATCAGAACTCCCCCAATCTTTTCTGCTCCTGTTTCTCCTCGAAATCTTTTTTCATTCCGGAGAGTATCTCCTTCATCTGTTTTTCCTTCCGTCGAGCAA
>JAVHRC010000042.1:8294-20638 GCA_036171435.1 Candidatus Aenigmatarchaeota archaeon | reverse complement strand
TAGTTGCGGGCAATACCCGCAACTTTTTTTATTTTGCACAAAAACCTTCGGTTTTTGGCATGCCGAAAATGCGAAAGCATTTTCGTGCATTTTCTTATTCTTTCATATTTCTTAGATTTTATTTTGAAGCTTCAGTTTCCAGTTCATAAAGTGCATCAACTAATGCTCAAAACCGCTGCGACTTCGTCTTGCGCTTTTTTCGCTTCGCTCAAAAAGTATTTAAAGTTCCGTCTGAATAAATCTGAAAGGCAGTTCTTATGAAAAGCAAATCTCATGCAAAGAAAGAGGATAACGGCGCTGATGATATGCAAGAAGACAAAGGCGAAGCCAAGACAATAGAACCGGAAGAAAAAACCGGCAAATCCCCTGAGAAAGCTGATGGCAGTAATGGCGTTAAGATTGCAATTTCCCTGATTATCGTCATAGCCATTATAGTAAGTTTGTACTTTTTCTTTATGCAGCAGCCCGCCAAAAATCCATACCAGCTGAAATTTGCCAACGAAACGCTGAACTTCCGCGCGAACCTTGAAAAGGCAGCGTCAGTTCCGGTGATTCCTGATGATAGTTCTGTAAGAAGCGCCATCCTATCAGACAATGTCAACAAGATAAGTTTATCATATGTGCCTAATGAAAATTATAACGGCTTTTATGCCGTGAACAGCTTTGAAATAACATACAAACTCCTTATAATCTTTAAGTATTATTACGGCATAAATGGATACGTATATGAGGGAGATAACAAGGAAAATTGCATGTTCTTTGAAGAAACAGCCAAAACCATATGCATATCTTCCGAGCCTGTTTCCTCTGAAAATGATATGATATCGAAAAGCTCGGAGCCTGTAATATTTATGTCTCCATCTAACGAGACATCGGTATCATTGAAAAACAATGTAATATATCTGAAAGGAAAGGACTTCTCTGAAAAAGGCAGAACATATACTGACCTGGACTTGGCAACGGACAAGTTTTTAATGGTTCTCATGGGCAAATAGAATATTGTTTGATTTTATAAATTTTGACATGCTATTCGCACCGGACATATTTGTTCAGCTCTTCCAAAGGGATAACTCCCGTCAAAACCGTCTTTTCATCTATTACAACAGACGGAATTTTTGTTACATTATAGAAAGACTTAATCAGATTAATGCTTGACAAACCCATATCAGCCGGAAATGTTATGTAAATTATTTTCGGTCCGCACTTCTGCTTGAAATTCCACAATATCCTGTCCTCTATTTTCTGTTCATCTGTTTCATTATATTGCGAATAGAAGAATATTACCGTGGAAAAGGAAGAATTGCACGCTTTCTTTACCTCAAGGCTGTTTTTCCAGAACTGCAAATCAAGCAGCGCATACCTTTTCTTTTCCGTCAATATAGCATCAGTGAATTTGCTTGCGTCGTCATAATTTTCTATCTTCAGCCCCTCGTTATATATCCTGTCTCCAAGCCGCATATTTTCCTCCAGAATATAATCGCATTCGCCTGAAGAGGCGTTGGCTGCATACTCGCTGAAAAGGCGGGCATCGTTCCAGAGCACGTCTATCTCGGCCGCGGTTCTTTTTACCTCTTCCACCCTGCTGTTCTCCAGAAACAACAGGATGCCAACAAGCATTGAAAATATCAACACAGTTGCCAAAAGCGCGGTTGCCATTATTTTCTTCATAAGATATCACCCGCTTTCATAAGGCATAATTTTCGGATGTTAAACATTTTCGCAATCACCATTTATAACTTTTTCTTAGCAATTTCCATGTGGATATCATAATGTTGAATGGGTTGACAATCATATAAAACATCAGGAATACTACAAACTCCAAAAAGTTTTTTCTTATGCTTATTTCACCCTTTAGCGCATCAAGGCTGAACTTAAGCCATAATATTGACACGGCAAAAGTAAAAAATCCGGTTATGGTCAGTATGTCAGGCACAAACATAATTTGCGAGCCGAGCATGCCGGCTCCCATCGCCACGCTTTTCATGTAAATGAAAATGAAGTTGTATGCGGTTGTTATGGCAATATACAAGAATATTGCAAGCCCCAACAGCGCAAGAACATATGAAAGCATGAATAAAGGGAGAAGAAACATTCCTATGTTTGACGGATTCTTAAAGAGATAGTTGGAATATTTCAGCGCCGTCTGGGCTCCGCCAACATTCCACCTTATCCTTTGGTGCCACCAGTCTCTTAATGTATCAGGCACGTCAGTGTAAACCCTTGAATCAACGGACATCTTTATTTTATATCCTCCATTGAGAAGCTTCCAGGCAATCTCTATGTCCTCGGTCATGTTCTTGTTGTCAAAGCCTCCGAGCTTTTTGACAATATCCTTCCTGTACAGCCCGAGCGGCCCGGGCGTGACATAAATGCAGTTTAACTTTTCCATAAGCTTTCTGTTCAGCACAAGGAGCGCATATTCCATCTTCTGCAGCTTTTGTATAAACTTGTTTGCATTCTTTACGAGAACGGATACCGTAATCCCGGCCACTTTTTCATCCTCAAAAAACCGCACTGCCTTGACAAGCGAATCCTTTTCCGGATAAGAGTCCGCGTCCACGCACGCTATTATCCCGCCTTTCGCCATTTCAATGCCGTAATTCAAGGCATCCGCCCTGCCCCCGTTCTTTTTTCTGTACAGCCTTATTCCGCTTATTTTTTTGAGAATATCATGCGTCCTGTCCGTGGAGCCGTCATCCACCGCGATTATTTCCAGAAGATTTTCAGGATATGACAGATTTTTCACGGCATCTATTGTTTCCGATATGAATTTTTCCTTGTTGTAAGCAGGGATTATAACGCTCACGAAAGGCAGGCTCGTTATATCCGGAAGATTTCTTATGTTTTTCCTTTCCAGAGCAAACAGTATGAAAAACAGAACAAGAAAATAAATGTTCACAAATGAAAATACCATGAACAAAACATCTATTATCGTAAGCAAACCAATCACCAATCCCCTGATTTATGCGCTTCTTTTTATTAAGTCTGTTTTCATTACCTCCTTTAAAATGACAGTTGCATAGCTTCCTGCAGGCAGGTAAAACGATATTTGCACCGCCTTCTTTCCTGCATTAAACTCGTCGTCGGAAATACGGACCACTTTCATGTTTTTAGGCAAAAGCAAAAAGTTTCTTTCGCTTCCGTTGCACTTAAGCTCTGGAATACCTTTCATCGCAAAATCCGCAAGCCTGATTTTGTCCCTCTTCAGGATTCCAATTATCTTCTTGTGCAGCGGATTATCATCGTCCAGTTCCGTGTCATATCCGACCAGCGGTATGCTTGTATTATTTTCAGTTCCTTTTTTGCTTTTTGCCGATTCCATAAAAAGCTCATCCGCAAGCCTGTTCCATATCTCAGCCTGGTATGCGTTTAAAAACATTTTTCTCAGCCTTTTCGGAAGCCTTCGCAGCGCGCCTACAAAATCTTTCGGCTG
This sequence comes from Candidatus Aenigmatarchaeota archaeon, assembly GCA_036171435.1. Lineage (GTDB taxonomy): Archaea > Aenigmatarchaeota > Aenigmatarchaeia > Aenigmatarchaeales > DAIDAN01 > DAIDAN01. The sequence goes on along the minus strand of JAVHRC010000042.1, from coordinate 17,205 downwards.
TTCCTGCAGGTAAAAAAGCATTGAGCGCTCGTTTTTCAGGCGGTACGGGAACGTTTCAATGGACTTCTTAAAGCCTTCGGGATTCCAGTTCTCCGACAGGAGCCTTCTCGCCTTTTTCGCGTCATCCGGCTCCTGCTCAAAATAATCCGCGAGATAAGTCTTGACCGCATTCTCGAAATTGCCTTTAAGCATTTCCTTCCCGACAACACTTGTTATTGGCCTGGTCTCGCCGAACCTCTGCGGCCCGAAAACATTGGGAATTCCTTTCTTCATTTCCTCAAAAATCTTTTCAAGCATTTTTCTGATTTCATCCTCCGAAAAGGAAACATCGCGCACGGTTATGTCAAACATATTTCCCTGAAGCTCCCCCAAACTCAGCCTATTGCCTCTTGAAATATTGTAAATTTTTATGTCCTTTATCCTGACATCCCTCAATCTTTCCTCCATCTCACCGTCAGGATCCCATAATGAGACGCGCTGCCTTGTCAGGGCGCGCTTGTCTTTTGTGCCCGCTATCCTCATCCGATTTTCCGACACATGCAGCTTTTTCGCTATAAGCTTCAGAATTTGGTTCGTATCCCAGTTGAACTTTTCCAGCCAGAATATTATGTATTCGTCATCGCATTTGCCTGCATTTTCCTTTTGCTCGCAGCCCTTCGCTTTTCGCGGATTCTGCAAAGGCATCTCTTCAACAACAAAGTCTTCTATTCGCTGCTTTATCCTTCCGCCGATGCCCGGAGTTTTTGTGTAGAACATAAGAATTATTAGAATTCAAAATGTTTTAAACCTGCAACGCTTACGGCGAGAGACAATAATTCTGAGACAGCGTTACCGTTGTGAAATCTCTTGTGCCGAGTGCAAGCCCGAGAATTAAGATTACCAGTTTCAGGAAATTTTTAAACTGCTCATCTTCGCCATATTTATCCAGTAAGAGGAGAACGCCACCAACCACAAAAATCTTCAGGGGGAACATTATCCAAGCGCCGGCCGCAGGACCGCCAGCCAAGTCTATCAGAAATGTTGGCAAAACATGCTGTTCGCGGCAACCGAAAAAAGTCAGCGCCGTAAAAGTCGAGGACGCGTCCAGCAAATGCGCGGAAAGTATTCCCGCGTTCATTCTGGAAAGTATTTTTGGCTTGAAGCGGCTGAAACCGAAAAACAAAAGAATCCAAAATGCAAACAAGCCGCCTATCATGACAACCGCGGTCCAGTTTTCTATCCTGAAATTAATTATATTGTAAGCCAGAATAAGCAGCCCTACCGAACACATAACTTTCCAATATTCTATCTTGAATTTCCTTTGCGCAGCTATTCCGAGCAAAAGCGAGCCGAGCGCTATTGCAAAAATCACGAAATATATGATTGGAGAGCAGAACAATTGTGGAATGGATTGGAACACTGTGCTGATTTCGGTATGGTCGCGCAGCGCCCTTGCAGAGCCGCCGAAAAGTATGAACGGTATGACAGCGTAAAAAAGCTTCCTGTCGATTTTTATTTTCAGCTTTTCCAGAAGCCTGTAAGTTCCGAAAACCGCAGCTACAAGAATCAGGCCGTAAACAATCGTGTTAACAACATTATACTCGTAGCACATAGTTTTGAGAAAATAAGTGTAAATAAAATCCGAAACCGGGTCTGGCATGGGAATCACTTAGAAATAATATTTACAACAATTTCATCTTTCCTGTTATTCCGTCAATCTTTTTCTCTTCTATCGGGCCGCAGCCGACTGCAGTCTTTGTTCCCGGAGATATCTGCGTGAGCCCGCGGTCAGCTATCAGCTCGGCAGGCAGCTTTTCCTTTTTTAACTTTTGAAAAACAGAAATCAAATCTTTCTCGCTTTCAACTTTGAGAACGATTTTTTTCATTCCGCTATCAACCCAACTTTGCCTGTCATCTTCCTTGGCTTTCAGGAATGCAGCTACGGAGGCGTGCGCAGCCTCGGCGGCAAGCTTTCCTTTTCCCATCTTCAAATCCGTGCGAATTATGATAACCTGTTTCAACATAGGAATAATTTGAAAGCAGAATATTTAAACAGTAAGCTTTACCTTATTCAAGACAAGGCCGCCGGAAATGGAAGAGCCATTGTTCTCAATTTTTATTGTATTGCGACCCAAGCCTTCCGAATAAATGAAGGGAAGAATCAGGAATTTGTTCGTGCCCGTCCTGTTCCTGTAATATAGTTGTATTCTTATATTGTCCCCGTCTTTTCTCTCGCGAATTACGGATGAAGCCTCGTTGATATCCACTTCTGCTGCGCCGTCCCCTGTCAGGTATATCCAGTCCTGCGGAATGTCCGCCTTTCCCTGAAATATGTATTCAATTGTGTTATTCTGCGCCATTATAAGGCTTGATGAAGGCCTCTTAAGGATAGTTTCGCTTCCTCCGTTTTTGGCAATATTCTCTATCTTGCTATCGAGATTGAGCATGAATTGCTCCGATGAAAAAAGCTTCGCTTCCTCTGCATTTCCGCCTATTACCGAGTTTCCCCAGATGAATACGGAAAATAGCAGGATTATGGATATAAGAAAGAAAAGAGTCATATTCACAACTTCGGTCTGGCCTTTCCGAGCCGCAGGGGAAAATTGAACTTTCGCCAACCTCTTTAGGGATATCCTGATTCCACATATTTCATTCTTTCCTTTATTCATAATTTTAATTTTGCGCTTCCATATTTATAACAATTTCTCAACCTGTTTCACTGTCACAGTTTCGTCTGGAGTTAGCGCGGATTATCTTCTCTCTTTTACAAGAATATCTACGGCTATTTTTATTCTCTGCAAGGCTGTAATATTTGCAAGAACAGCCATTATAGCAATCAAATAAATCGCATAAACTCTTGAAAACTCGGAAAGCAGGATTATCAGGAAAAGCAGCATCATTCTTTCGCCGCGCTCCAGAATCCCGCCGCGCAGTCTTCTCTCTTCAATGCCTTCCTCATGCGCGGCAGAGATTGAATAGCTTGTCATGAGACTGCCAAACAGCAATATTAACAGCATGGTCTTTGATGAGAAAAGCGAGATTCCCAACAAATCAAAATGCGGATACGCAGCAAAAAACATGCCGAAAATTATTATAAATTCCACATACCTGTCCGTTATCGTGTCAAGATACGCGCCAAGAACGGAAACCTTGTTTTTCGCCCTTGCAACAGAGCCGTCAATCACGTCAAGAAAAGCAGCTATTCCAAAAAGCAACGCCGCAGGAATAAACTCTTCCTGCAGTATGAAATAGAAACTTGCAAAAGCAGCAAAGAGCGAGAGCAAAGTCCATGCGTTCGGATTGAGAGGCAGCCTGCCGAAAAAGTTGCCTACCTTGCCCTTGAACCCGACGAATTTTTCGCTGTATTTGTAAAGCATACAACCACAGAATAATGATGCAATGAAACTTAAAAGCCTTCTTACCGCTCTCTTTTTCCTTCAATGAACTCCTCAAGCATTTGCCTTGCCTGCCAGTCCGTATATTGCTTTATCGGGAACTTCATGAAGTAGGCGCTCGCTGACTCCAGTGCACCGCCTGTTCCGCGGTCAAGGGCTATTTTTGCGCAGCGTATCGCGTCAACAAGCACGCCTGTCGCGACTGATTTGTCCTCCACGTCAAGCTTCATGTCAATATAAATCGGTATGTCTCCAAAAGTCTTTCCCTCTATCCTTACGTTTGCAATCTTCCTGCTCTTCAACCAGGGCACATAATCGCTCGGTCCGATATGAATGTTCTCGTCAGTCAGCCTTTCAGGCAGCTGGCTCTGCACGGTTTCGGTCTTGCTTATTCTCTTGAACTTCAATCGGGAGTGTTCCAAAAGATTCAAGAAATCAGTATTCCCGCCAAAATTAAGCTGGTACATTCTTTCCACTTTTCCTCCTCTTTCCTTGAAAAGGTTTGCGAGGACTCTGCTTAATATTGAAGCGCCGAGCTGTCCCTTATTATCATCCCCGATTATAGGAAGTTTCGCATCCTCGAACTTTTTCACCCATCCTGCGTCTGAAGCGATAAACTCAGGTATGCAGTTGATGAATCCGCAATTAGCGCGGAGCGCAGATTCCGCGTAAAATCTTGATGCCTTGAAACTTCCCACAGGAAGATAGTTTATCAGTATTTCTGCGCCGCTCTCTTTCAGAACGGAAACAACATCAGCATCTTTGTCGTCTGACACTTTAACTTTTGTTGCAAGATATTCGCCTATGCCGTCAAGGACGGGCGCTTTCATCACTTCAACGCCGAGATTTGGCACATCCGCAATTCTTACGGTATTGATTGTATTTGGCTCGAAAATCGCCTCGGACAAATCCTTTCCAACCTTGTCCTTGTTAACGTCAAAAGCCGCGACTATCTTGATATCGGAAACTTTGAATCCGCCGAGCTCCGGGTGCATAAGTCCAACTGTCTCTTTTGTTTTTTTGTAGAACTCTGTTCCCTGCACAAGCATTGAAGCGCAGTTCCCGATTCCCGCGACTGCGATTTTAATCTTTGCCATGATTATCACCCGAGTTGTTGAAGATTTATCATATCATCACGTTTTACAATGGTAAAACGTAGTATTTATATTTTACTGTTACATCATATAGAATTAGAGATTACAAATAAACTGTTCTCATTCAATAATCTTAAAATCAGTTTCTGGAGCTCTCCTTGCCGGAAGTTTATACGCAGGATAGCCGAACGCGATGCCTGATAATAAGTCATATTTGCAGCCCAGATATTTGCAAATTTTCTTTCTTGCAAAATTAAAATCTGCCAGCCAAACTCCCCCTAATCCCAAAGAATGGACGGCTAAAAGCATGTTTTGGATTGCCGCTGAAACCCCTTCGACTTCAACAGTCCACGCCAGCATAGCCTCATAGCTGCATTCGTTTATCACATTTTTTTCGCCGTGTGTGTAAGGCGCTTTGTTGAAAGCCAGAATCAGCACAGGAGCATTCCTAACTATTTCACAAGAACTTAATGTTGTGGGTTTTTCTTTTTTTCCTTTCCTGAAAATCTTTCTTTTTCCTTTCCTGAATTCTTTTTCAACTATATCGGCGACATTGTTCTTTTTCTCTCCTTTCAGAATTATAAAGTGCCAGTTTTGTTTATTTTTTGAAGAAGGCGCTCTTGTTCCGGCTTCAATTATTTTCCGAATAATCTTATTATCAACATCTCTTCTAAGAAACTCTCTTATACTTCTTCTTGTCTTTATTGCTTCTATTGTTTCCATAACATCACAATATATAAATTAAGACTCGTTAAATATATTCTTATGCGCCCGTCCGAAAGATTGAAGGAAAAGATAGAGAAGGAAAACCTCTGGCTGTTCGTGCTGAGCATCCTGAAAAAAGGAAGAATGAACGGCAGGGATATGCGCATGCTTATAAGAAAAAGGTTCGGATTTGTTTACGGAAACGTAACTGCCTACAAAGTCCTTTACCTGCTGGAAAGCGGGAATTACGTGAAATCACAGAAAGAAGGAAAGTTCGTATTCTATAGCGTAACAAAAAAAGGTATTTCGGAGCTGAAAGAAGCAAAGAGACTTTTCAAATCCTATTCTTCAATGATCTAGAAAATTTCATTATGCTCAAGTATGCCAAGTCCTTGTATGGGGTGTACTTGCCAAAAAGATTGCAGCGCTTTTTCATTACGCTATCCAGCACGTCGTCCTGAGTGCGCGCGTTGCATATTACTCCCGCGCGGCCGACATCCCTCATGCAGTGCGCGTCGCTTCCCGCGGTTTTCGGCTTGTTAAAACTATTCGCGTATTCCATGGCTTTTTTATTCTGGAAGCCCTTGCAGCTCCCTGCGTTGAAAACCTCTATCGCATCCAGCCTTTTCGCCTCATAACCGACGCATTTTCTCACAATGAACTTTGCAAACGGATGGGCTGCGACAGCTATGCCGCCGAGATTGTGTATTCTCTTCAACGTTTCAGCAAGGCTCAAATCATCAGGGACATCTTCCTTTATACCGAGCGCCACAACGTCCCCGACGATCGTCCTTATTTCCATGCCTGTTATTACAATGAAATTCTTGTAGCGCTTCGCGAAGCTTTTTGCAACAAGACTTCCTTTCACGGTCTGGTGGTCTGTTATTGCCAACCCGTTCATGCCTTTTTTTATCGCGGCTTTCACCATTTGCTGCGGAGTGTTTAACGCATCCATTCCCCAGAACCAGTGCTTGCTGTAGGTGGTATGCGAATGAAGGTCGAATCTCTGCTCCTGATTTTTGCTTAGTACCATAACAATCACAATTCACCACGGGACTTTTTTAATCTTCAGCCAATATGCAATTATGTTGGCAGCCCTGTGTATTACAGGCGTCATTAACGCCATTATTACAATCATCCAAAAGGATATTTCAGTGAAAAAGTATGCGAAAAATATCACGCCTGCCACGAAGTTCAGCTGGTCAAGCACAGGCGCGTCCGCGCCGCGGGGCAGGCGGAATCTTCTTTTTATGAACGAGCCTGCCAAATCACCGCACAGCGCTCCGAGCGGTATCAGAAATCCTATGAAAATATTCATCAAAGGAAGTTCCGCCCCGAACTGGTTCGCATATGAATTAAGATAAGGATACAACAACGCTTCCAGTATTCCTACGCCGGTTCCGACAGCAAGCCCGAGCGAGAAGCCCTCTATCGTTTTTCCGTCGCCAAAAATCCGCTCGCCGTCAATCCATTTTTTCCTCCCGTCCATCGGAATTTTCCCGTTCGCGAGCGTTGGAAAGCCGTTTGCCGCGTAAGCGGGAAGTATAATCCACAGCGCCTTCACAAACTCGACAAAAAAATCAGTCATGAAAACTTATGGAAGAATTGTGTTTATAACTGTTTCACTTCTGTCAGAAAATAGTTTGTTGTTGAAGAGATTATATTTGAAACTTTGAAAGGTATTTTTTCAATACGAAAATGTTCCATCCTATTTCATAAGGTTTGGCGGTTTCATAAAACAAAGACAAATCCCTATAAGTCTTAATCGGATTATATGTGTCAGGGCTGAATATAACACCCATCAATTCTTTTGCTGCGTCTTTCATTCTTCCCATTCAATCACGAAAACTATTTATTCTTCTCCTGCGGTTTGGACTGCCCCGCAACGAAAGAAGGCGTGGGCAGCGGAATCGGCAGGCGCAGGAAATCGGTGAGCTGGATTGTCCTTGAAAGAACATCCCTCATAATCACGTTCATAATCTGGACTGTCAGGCTCTCCGGAATTTTCTTGCCGTCTTTCCATTCCTTTAATATCTGCTCGTTTTTCTCATCAAGGAAAAGAACGTCTCCTATTACTGTTATCTCAGCAAGGGACTTTCCACTATTGTCCGCATAAACCGCGCTGAACTCGGTAGGTACGGACAAGCCTTTCTTCTTTATTTGCGGCAGATCCTGTTCCTTTACGTCCTTTATGCTCGCGTTGCAGTTCATCTGGTATTCGCCTGCAAAATTTTCGCTTCTTTTTATGTTCACGCTTGTTATGTTTATTCCCGCTATTGGCATATTAGCACCTCTTTTTGATAATTGTTAATTCTATTCGGTTTAAAGTATTACGAACGATAAATATATAAGCGCAATTCAAACTATTTATAAACAAAAGTTATAGTATTGTTATTCTTATTTTGCAAAAGGTGGTTTTATGGCTATAAAAATATTGGTTCCGCTGGTTGACGGCTTTGAGGAGATAGAAGCTTTTGCGGTCGTTGACATTCTCAGAAGGGCTGGCGTGGAGGTAACAACAGCGGGACTTGGCGGGAATATTGTAACGGGAGCGCATAATGTGCGCATAAATTCCGATGCAAGGTTTATGGATATCAATACTGACAGCTTTTCCGGCATAGTGCTGCCCGGCGGGAGCCTTGGAACGGAAAACCTCATGCGGTCGGAAAGGGTGGTAAAGATAGTTGATGATTTCTCAAAACAGGGAAAGCTCGTGGCTGCAATATGCGCCGCTCCGCTCATTCTTGCGAAGCTTGGCTTGCTGAAGGAAAGGAAGGCAACGATTTATCCAGGATATGAGAAAGAGCTTGGAAAGCCGAGAAACGACCCTGTAGTTGCCGACGGCAACATCATAACTTCACAGGGGCCGGGAACAGCCGTGGTTTTCGCGCTAAAGATTGTGGAGCAGTTGATGGGCAAGCCGAAAGCGCTCCAGATAAAGCAGGACATTGTCGCATAATTCGTGGTTTTAATGGTAAACCAATATAAAAATCCTTGGATTGCCGCTGTTTTGAATTTTGTTCTTCCCGGGCTTGGTTATATTTATGTAGGCAAAAGATTGGTATTTGGAGTTGGATTAGCGTTGCTGAGTATCATAATAGGAATTTACTGGATATTTTTCGAGATACCTTTTATTATGATTGTTGATTCGTTAGTTGTTGAATTTCTATTAGCTTACGATGGATATAAAACAGCAGAAGAGAAAAATAATAAAAAATAAAATTCTGAAAAATTATATAAAGCTTGGAATTAATTTTATTCCTTGCAAGATATTCTCGTTTGGTGATTTTTATGCTGACAGAAGCGGAACAAAAAGTTTTGGAGGCGGTTCGCAGGAGACATATCATCAGGAAGAGCGAACTTGATTCCATGTCCGTGGAAGATGCGCTTGCGTCTGCAAAGGGGCTGGTTGACAAGGGCTTGCTGCAAGTTGTTGCGCCGATAGGCGAAAACTGCTACGCGATAACGCAGAAAGGACAGCGCTTCGCGGAAGGAAAAGTTTAATATTCTCTTAAGCCCGTCTGATTTACAACTGATTTGTTTTTAAATGTTTAAAATAACATTCTTATTTAACAGCCCCGTAGTCTAGTGGCCAAGGTCGAGGTGGCGATTTGCATGTTATAGCAAGTTGTCCATGTCACCGTCGAGAGGATAGCGGTCTCTGGATAGCCCTTTTTGCTGGCGCAAAAAGCGCTAGCGGAAAGATGCGAAAGTGAAAACCGCGGACGGCAGTTCGAA
>JAVHRC010000042.1:0-8194 GCA_036171435.1 Candidatus Aenigmatarchaeota archaeon | reverse complement strand
TCTGCCCGGGGCTACCAAAAATCCGCTTTAGCATAAAATAATTTTATCTTGCAATTGAATTTGAAAAATATCAAGCCACCATTATGCTTAAATATCACCGCGCCAATTATTGTAATGTTAATCCGGCGATTCTTTTATAAATTGCGTTCAAGCAATGGATATGCGCCCGCCAAAGTGATAAAATGAAAACACTCCGCTGCGATATCTGCAATGCAATTCTCACAGGAAAGAACATAGGCTACATCAAAGTGGACAAGGAGAGGATTTTCAAGTGCAGGAAGTGCCACGTTTCCGTTAAGAGCCAGAAAAAGCACGGAATAAAGATATTCTAACTAAGATTTCCGGCAAATTTCTTGCAGAAAACCGCATCTGATAGATAGCGGTTAAAAACTTTTTAAGTAGGAAAGCAAACTATTTTCATGCAAGAGGTTAGGCTGCACGGGAGGGGAGGACAGGGAGTCAGGTTTGCCGCGAAAGTTATCGCTCGCGCGCTTTTTTTATCAGGATACCAGACGCAGGACTTCGCCATCTACGGTGCGGAAAGGCGGGGCGCGCCAGTCACAAGCTTTGTGCGCTTTGACAAGAATCCCATACTTGAAAGGGGATATATTTTTGAGCCGAATATTGTAGTCCTTCTTGATGACACGCTTAATTTTTCTTCCGTGGCAAGCGGGCTGAAAAACGGTTTTATCCTTGTCAATTCGCACCGCAATCCGGACTATTTTTCAAAAAAATACAATTTTCACAAAAAGATTTACACCATTGACGCCACGCAGATAGCGCTCCAGATAATAGGAAAGCCCATTGCAAACGCGGCTATAGCGGGCGCGCTCGCAAAGCTTATGGAACTTGACGCCAAAAAATTCACGGAGTCCATGCGCATAGAATTTGAAGAAGAAGGCTTGGAGGAAGTTGCGCAAAAGAATATAGAAGCAGCAACAAGATGCTATGAGACTATAGGGTAATTGGCAATCAAATATTTTATGAGGTTTTAAAATGAAAGTAACCGCCATTATGAGCCAGACCTGGTTAGCGCTGTTCCTGCTTATAGTTTTTGCAGTGATTGGACTCGCCACTTTGGAAAGCATAAAGCCAACGGACAAGTCAAAATCTTGCTTGACAGACTCGGACTGCGCCTGCGGAAAAAATGCAAACGGAGAATGCTTTTATGGAAACATCCAATTTGTCAATGCAAGCGAGCAGTGTCCGGATTTCTGCACGGGAATAGGCGGGAACCTCGAGATAAAATGCATAAGCAGCGGATGCAAGCAAGTCCAAAAATCCGAGTCAAAACCCTGAAAAGTTTTTGTGACTGTTAAAGTGATTCTTATGTCAGAACTTATTGAAGAAAAAGAATTGAAGTATCTTGGCGCCAAGGGCATCCCGCACCTGAGGGAGATGGGAAGCGCTGTCCGCCACAAGACCGGGGACTGGCGCGTGTTCAAGCCGAAAATAGATTACAAGAAATGCATTTCCTGCAAAATATGCTTCACGTTCTGTCCCGACTCGGCGATACATTGGAAAAAAGCCTGCAACAAGGAAATTCCCGTTTTTGATTACCACGTCTGCAAGGGCTGTCTGATCTGCAAGCAGGAGTGTCCCGTGAAAGCCATATCCGCGGACTTGGATTCGCACGAGGATGAGAACGAGACGAAAGAAGAAAAATAAAGACTTATATCTTTATTCTTCTAAAAATAAGTATGAGCAATAAAGTTTTTGATATAATAACAGAAGGCGAACTTCATTTCTATAAAGATATCAACGATTACAAAATTGAAAAATTCGGAGAACCCGAATATGACGAGAACGTTATGAATATTTTTGCAGGCAGAATAAATCAATCTTTACAAACACTCGAATCGTTAAAGCCAAGAAAGCCTTCCGAATTTTTAGAAAAAGAGCTTAAAAAAATAATTAGCGACAGAAAAGCCATACTGCTAAGAAACGGTTTTCCGAAAAGTTATTTGCCTTATTTTTCGATGAATGATGTGCAAAAGACTCAAAAAGATTTGGCGCTTGCTGAACTTGAATATTACCAGCATTTTTTGAATGCGGGCGCGGTAGGATATGGGTTTTCTTCGGGTTTGGAAAAAACAGAATATGGAAAATTGATTAAAAGCGGGTTTGAAAGCAGAGATTCTTTTATTGATGCAAACACAAAAATCATGGACGCACAGATTGCAGATAAAACGACATTTATCCGGCAGCTTGCCAAAGCTGGAAAAATAGAGCAGCCGGAAGCCGAGAAAGACATAGAGAAACAATCCGGGCTGTCTAATCTTATATTTTTATTGAAAAGAAATTATGTTGATTATGACGGCAATTCTTGTAATTCCTGTAGTCGACATCATAATTGTCTGGATGAGTCGCTTAGAAATTTGAATTTGTCTGATGATAAAAGCGTGTTGGAATTTTATGAAAAACTGAATGATGTATTAAGAGTAGGGGAAAATTAGCAGACAGCATGCAAGTTTAAAAAACTTATATTAAGCTTTTTCTAATTGTTTTATATGAAACAACAATCAAAGCAAAAATCCGAGCTGATTGACGGAAACACCGCCGCTGCGTGGGGAGCGCGGCTATCGCGAGTGCAGGTTGTGCCGAACTTCCCGATAACCCCGCAGACCGAGATAATCGAAACTCTTGCAAAGTGGAAATTTGACGGAGTATGGAACGGCGAGTTTGTTCCGATGGAAGGCGAGCACAGCGTTCTTTCCGCGGCGATAGCGAGCGAAGCAACCGGCGCAAGAACATTTACCGCAAGTTCGAGTCAGGGTTTGATGCTGATGCACGAGATGCATTATGTTGCAAGCGGAATGAGGCTTCCGATTGTGATGGCGAACTGCTCGCGCGGCTTGTCCGCACCAATCACTCTATGGAGCGACCACTCCGACATACTGGCAATACGCGATGCCGGATGGATTATGTTTTTTGCAAAAGACAACCAGGAGGTTGTTGACCTGATTATACAAAGCTACAAAGTGGCGGAAGACAGGAATGTGCTTTTGCCGGCAATTGTAAATATGGAAGGGTTTATACTTTCCTACACAAGGGAGCCCGCGGAAATTCCCGAACAGGAAACCATAGACATGTTTCTCCCATCCTTCAAGCCGAAAGTTTTTCTTGACATAAACAAGCCGATGATTCTCGGCTGCCCTGTCTTGAACGAATTCATGAATTTCAAATCACAGCAAAGGAAGGCGATGATGAATGCGGAAGAAAAGATAGACGAAGTGTTCAGGGATTTTGAAAAATTAACGGGAAGAAAATATTCAAAGCTGGAGGAGTACATGACGGAAGACGCGGAAACTGTTTTTGTTTCGCTCGGCAGCAACTCTACGATAATACAGTCTGCCGTTGACGGCCTGAGAAAACAGAAACAAAAAGTCGGCTTGTTGCGCATCCTTTGCTACAGGCCTTTTCCCGAGGAAGAGATAAAGAAAATTTTGGAAAACGCGCAAAATATAATTGTTGTGGACAATGATTTGTCTGTAGGTTATGGCGGCATAATTTATCCTGAGATTAAGGCTGCAGTTTCCGACAGTTCAAAGAAGTTTGTTAATATAATAGCTTCCCTTGGCGGAAGGTTCATCGGCAGGAAGGATTTCGAGGAGATTGCAAAAAAGGTCGCCTCCGGAAAAGCGGAGAAGTATTGGTATATGTAGCTAGTAATTAATCGGCGTAAGCTCGAAGTCCCAAGGCTCCGCTGAAGGGTATTCCTCGACAAAAGCGCACTTGAATCTTCCCCTGAACTTGCCAGCCAATTTTTTTGCTGTTTGAATGGAAGTCTCAATTCGTTTCTTTTCTTCTGAAACAAAGAACATCTTTTCCGGGATATTATTTTTCATAAGCTCAGTTTTTATCTCATTCAATTCCTTTCCGAATATTATCCCTTTCAGGAGAAAGCCGTCTTTCGTAACGGTTTCAAAATCCTTTTTTATGCTTTCCGCGCGCCTTATCAAGCGGTTTCTAAGCTGGTAATTCATCTTGAGCGCTGCCGTGCAAAAATGAATGTTCAGATTTTTCGAATTTTCTTTTGCATATTCCAATATTTTTTTCGCCGTTTCCCTGCTGCCTTTCACGCCAGTCATTGAATCAGACGAATTTTCGAAGCCCAAATTCTGGAAAGGCAAGATATTTCTTTCCGAGAACTCAAGCTCGTTGATATTGAGGAACTTTCCGCCGCTTGATTCAAGAAAATCAACGATATTTTTAATCTTCTCATAATCTTTAGGTATTGCAGGAATCTCCATTCCAACATCCCAGCCAAATTTCAGCGCGGCTTTGACAAGCTCCTGATTAAGGTGAATCCTTATCTCATCCAATCCCGCGGAATAAACTTTCTCAAGATGGTTTTCGCTAACGCCGACGCCTGAAGTGTAAAGGTGAATATGAAAACTCTTTCCAAAGTTTTCTTTCAAAAGTTTTATGTAATGCGCTGTTTTATCTGTGACAAGAAACGGCTCGCCTCCAGTTATTCCCGCTCCGCACGAATTGCTCAGCTCTACCTCTTTTATCAAGTCAGAGTCATTCCTGATTAGTTGTTCGTTAATCCAGCTTCCATTATTTTGCCATCTTTTTTCCGAGATTGTGCAGTAAAAGCAGTTCTGCCTGCATAAGCCGGTCATGAAGAGAACAGACTTTTTCCCTTCAATACAAAGCCTGCATCCTTCCGGAAGATTTCCGATTGCGAGCGATTCACCTTTTGTATTTTCTATTTTTCTCATAGAAACCAATTAAGAGAACTCCAGCAAAACTTATAAGCTTTTCAAAAGAAAACTAATCTTATGTCTTTGTTCTTCTTTATGATGGGCGTGATAGATACTGTGGCAGGACTGCTTCTTATTCTGAACGCGAACAGCATTGGGCTCGGTTCGCTTACTTACATAATAGCCGCGATACTTATTTTCAAGGGGTTTTTCTGGAGCATTATACCGAACCTGTTCGGATAAGTTTCAATACTCCACGGCTTCCCAAAATCTGCCCTGCAAAAGAAGTTCCCACTCCTTGCTTACTATATTCTGTATATATTCTGTTTCCGCTTGTGTGAGATGCTTGAACCGCTTCTGCATGAAGAGATATTCTTTTATCGGTTTCAGCTTTTCAGGCTTGTAATTCAAAGCAAATTTTCCGTTCTCTATCTCGTACAAAGGCCAGGCTCCGCTTTCAACAGCTGCTTTATCTATCTGCACGGCTTCATTGGTTTCAAAACCCCAGCCTGGCTGGCACGGCGAAAGCAGGTCAATAAATTTCGGCCCTTTTATTTTCTGCGCCTTTCTCAGCTTGTTTATGAAATCCAAGGGGTGCGATACGGAAGCTGTTGCCACATAAGGAATCTCGTGCGCGGCGATTATTTTTGTGATTGACTTTCTCCTGAAAGGGTTCCCACGAATTTTTTCTCCGATAGGCGTTGTTGTTGTGAACGCCTTTTCCGGTGTCGCGGAAGACTGCTGCACTCCAGTGTTTGCGAAATTCTGGTTGTCATAGCACACATAAATGAAATTTGTTTTCGTCTGGCAGGCATGCGAAAGCGATTGCAATCCGATATCGTAAGTTGCGCCGTCGCCAACATATGCAAGAATAGTCACATCTTTTTCCTTTCCCTGTGCTTTCAGCCCGTGATAGATTCCAATAGCGGCAGCTCCCGCGTTCTCTATGGCAAGATGTATCCATGGCACCTTGAATGGATTGTAAGGATAAGTCGGCTGCAAAGTAAAACAGCCCGCGGAGTTTATTATCATTGTCTTTCTTCCGAGCGCGAGAAGTGCAAGCCGCAAACCGATGGCAGGACCGCAGCCGCTGCATGTCCCGTGTCCGCCCGTGACAAGATTTTCGCTAGGAATATCCGTGAATGTCTTTATTTCATATGGGCTGCGCTCAGGCGGCAAATTCTCTTTCTTGTTAAATATTTTTGTGTCGTCCATGCAGATGAATTTTGAGAACTTGTTAATAAAGTTATGGCGCCTGGGGCAGGATTTTCGAATTTACTCGAACCTGCGACCACCTGGTATCTTTTTTTCATTTCGCGAAAAATGAAAAGTAACAGCCAGATGCTCTACCTGCTGAGCTACCCAGGCAAATGGTGGGGCGGGCGTGATTTGAACACGCGACATCACGGTTTCTATTTTTTCTTCAGCCGTGCGCTCTCCCGAGCTGAGCTACCGCCCCTCGAAAGATATTATATCATATGCATGTTTTATATTGTTTGATATGGTGGGCGAGGAGAGAGTTTCAATACCGTTTCTTTTGCTAAAGGTTTTCTTTCGAAAGAAAACCTTTTTTGAACTCTCGACCACCAGTATTTACGAAACGTAGCCGGCAAAACAACTAGACGTTGTTTATAAGACTGGCGCTCCAACCTGGCTGAGCTACCCGCCCATCTCAAATCAATAGAATTATTCGCTTTAAATCTTTTAAGCTTTGTTTCTGGCGGGAAAAGTTAACAGATAAATAATTCAAAATTCAATTGATTGCATGCTGAAAATGCCTTTAGTCGAGAATATGGAAAGAATGTTTCTGGAAGAAGGCTACGCGACTTGTCGATACCGCGGCTGCTTTGACTTGGCTGCGAAAAAGAGGATGCTTCTTTTTCTGAAAATTCTGAAAAACGTTGATGCTTTTTCTGCGGAGCAGGCGCGAAATTTGAAAATAATAAGCAACAGCCTTGATGCGAAGCCTTTGCTTGTCGGCGCGCAGACAAGAATCGAAAAACTTGAAAAGGGAATCGTTTATGAAAGATTTGACGTGCCTGCTGTCAGCGAAGACACGCTTGAAGATTTGATATGCAATGAGATATTTCCTCGCATTTACCGCGACAGGGGCGGGCTTTATGTTGAGATAGATTCTTACGCGCTGAAAAGCGCGAGAAACAAAAAAGGGATGACGCAGGAAGAGCTGGCTGAAACCGTCGGAATAAACAAGAAAACTGTTTATGAGCACGAGAACAACAGCCTGCGCATGTTGCTGTCGATAGCGGAATCATTGGAATCCGTTTTGAAAGAAAAAATAATATCTGATGTCGAGCTTTTTTCAGAAAGACGGGAAGCCCACGGCGCGCCTTCGCCGGGGTTTGAGAAAACTGTTTCTTTCGAGCTGAAAAGGCTCGGTTTTGAAACGGAATTCGTCAGGCAGACGCCTTTCAACGCGATATCAAAGCAGGAAACGCTGATTCTTTCCGACGTGGACAGCGACAAGAGGAAACTGAAATACCGCTCTGTAGAGCTGAAAAGGTTCGTCTCTTTCATAAAAAAGCCCGCGCTCCTGATAACGGAAAAATCCGAGAACTTGGATTACGGGCTGCCCGCTGTCGAGCGCAGCGAGCTGCGCGAGATGGATTCGGGAAAGGAGCTGATAAAAATGGCGAGAAAGAAAGTGTAATCGCTTGCAAAGTTTTAGATATTGTAGAAAAATTAAATTTATCAATTATTCGTTTCTTCTATTCCAAATCTTTCTTTTAATATACATCTTAATTCAGTTAAGTTCTTTTCTGCATCTTCACTGGTCGAATTAATTTTTTCATTAAGAGTAAGCAAATTAACGTCGTTCTTGAATTGGTCATTAATAAAATCATCATATGTTTTATTACTAAATTCTTTGTGATACTCTTTGTATCTTTGAAAGTTAAGATTATTGTAGAAATATTTTCGCCTTTCATCCGCATAGAAATTTATAAGTTCTAATTTGTCTTCAATCTTAAGTAATTTAATAATAATTTCGTCTATTCTTTTACCTTCTATTTCAGCATCCAACGAGCTGATATAAAGGTTCGTGTTTATTTTACGAACTGAATGATCCGTTATAATGTTATTTTTTATCCATTCTAGTTGTGAGTTCATTTCCTCTCTTCTTCCAATAAGTGGTCTTATTTCATAAAGTAGTGAACGCAATAAGTCTTTCTGTTTTTTAGTGTGCTCTTCATCGTCAGTGCATAATTTTAAATAAAAAAGAAAAAATGCAGATATTACAGAAATAAGCGTTAGAAGACCACTATTTTTTTCTACTGTAAAATTTACAGGGTCTTTATAATAGATATTAAAAAATGTTAAAGAAAGAATTACAAGAAATCCAGCTGAAACAACTAAACCAATAAAAGGGATACTTTTCCAATTTACCATGCCAATCACAAGAAATTCAATATTCTTTACCTGTTCCTCCTATATCCGTGATTCATGAATTTTCTTCCGCCGGAGTTTCT
>JAVHRC010000041.1:0-1083 GCA_036171435.1 Candidatus Aenigmatarchaeota archaeon | reverse complement strand
TACCCGACGCCGCCCGGCGAGATAATCCCGTTCTCCTCCGAGAAAGCTGCCACGCCGCCGATTGGGAAACCGTTTTGGTTTAGAAAAGCGTTAAACTTTTTCTAAAATCCCCAATGCCCATCTGGCATGCAAAAGGCGTTTCTCTGGATTCCGGGCAAACACGCGACGTTCGTGACCTGCTCGAAAACTCCGGGGTCCATTTCCTTGAACAGCGCGTCTGTTGCTATTACCTTTGCATTTACCAGCATTCCTGCTTTTGCACTCTTTGGTATTTCCCATACGGCGTTCGCGACTTTCTTCGCCTGCTCTTTTATGGTTGTCATAAAGATTGTTTCTGTTGCGAACTATTTAAGTCTTGCTCCTTCGCTTTTTTTCTTCGTCTGCTTTGAGCTCACTCTTAAACATTTTTGGTCTTCGACCACGCTCCGCTAAAAATGTTAAGGCTCGCTCAAAGGCTCTCCGCCTTCGAAAAAAAACTTCGGAGGTGATATGAATGTCTTGTAACAAAAAAGAAATAAATAAGCTAAACAATATTTCTTTTGGTGATATTCTGATTTTTGATGAGAATTTAGCTGCGGTTCATGCGTATCTTTGCGCAGACGGATATGTAGTCAGAAATCCTCCTACACAGATACATAAATATTATCATATTGCATTAAGAAATACAAACATAATTCTTCTAAAAGATTTCCAAGACAGGTTTGAAAAATATTTTGGAATAAAGCCGATTCTTAAAGAAGGGCAAAGATGCAAGGTTCAATCCAAGGAGCTTTATCATAAATTGGTAAAGCAGTTTGTTTCGTTCTATTCTTGGGAATGGAGAATGCCCAACCTTTCCAAGGAAAACATGAAATTCTGGCTTCGCGCCTTCTTTGATTGCGAGGGATATGTTGAAGTCCAGAAAGGCAAGAGCAGAACTGTAAGGCTGGAATGCGTCAACAAAGCCGGCTTGGAAAGCGTGAGAAACGCGCTTATGAAACATTTTGATATTGAATCTTCCATAAAAGATAGAAAAGGAAGAAACATCCTGAGGCTCAGCATCTGCGGAAAAGACGACTTGCTGAAATTCCAGAAAGAAATAGG
>JAVHRC010000040.1:0-20757 GCA_036171435.1 Candidatus Aenigmatarchaeota archaeon | reverse complement strand
TCAACCATTCTGCTTCCGGCGATTTCCGAGACTGTCCTTTCAAGCTCGAACTTTATCCCGATTTTTTTTGCCTTTTCAACATAGACTTCTGCAGCCCTGAATTCGTTTCTCCTGTGGATAAGCGTAACATCGCAGCCAAGCTCTTTCAGAAAAATTGCTGAAGTCAATGCCGAATCGCCGCCGCCCAGCACGGCAACTTTCTTTCCCTTGAAGAAGAAGCCGTCACAGGTTGCGCAGTAGCTCACGCCTTTTCCCAGAAATTCAGACTCGCCTTTTATCTCCGCTTTCCTGTGCTTCGCGCCCGTCGCGATAATAACGGTTTTTCCCTTGTAAGAGCCTTTTTCGGATGAAACAACAAAAACATCCCCCTCCTTTTTAATGTCCCCGACTTTCTCATATCTGATTTCAACGCCAAACTTTTTCGCATGCTCCATCATTCTTTTTGTGAGTTCCGCACCCGTAACGTCCTGGATTCCGATATAATTGTCAACGAAAGGTGTTACATCAACCTGAGAAGGTTGTTCCAAGTTTGTGAGTATCAGGCAGGAAGAGCCGTATCTCCGCAAATATAGTCCCGTGTTCAAGCCTGCCGGCCCCGCGCCTATTATGATTGAATCATAAATTCCGCTTTTCACTTCCTGTTTTTTTATTTCGGTTTTTGCCATGCGAATCACTATTGTTTCATTTAAGTTATAGGTAGTCAGAATTTAAATTCTCGCCACTCCGGTTTTTCTCGCCGCATCGGAAACCGCCCTTGCAACCGCTTCCGCGACACCTTCGTCAAACGGACTCGGAATTATTCTCTCTTCCGAAGGATTTTTCACAAGGCTCGCGAGCGCATGCGCGGCAGCGTGTTTCATTTCCTCGTTTATATCGCTTGCGCGAACATCAAGCGCGCCGCGGAAGATTCCCGGGAACGCAAGAACGTTGTTAATCTGGTTCGGGAAATCGCTTCTCCCCGTTGCCATTATTCTCGCGCCGCCGGCTTTTGCTTCATCCGGCATTATCTCTGGCACCGGATTTGCCATCGCGAAAACAATCGCATCCTTGTTCATGGAGCTGATCATTTCCCTTGTTACGGTGTTTGGTCCGGAAACACCGATGAGAACATCAGCGCCTTTCAGTGCGTCCGCCACAGTTCCTTTTACTTTTTTCCTGTTTGTCTTTTTCGCGATATCCTCTTTTGCATGATTCATGTTTTCTTTCCTGCCTTCGTGAATTAATCCTGTTGTATCCGTCATGGCGATATTTTCCGCACCGCACGCAAGCAATAATTTTGCAATGGACATTCCCGCGGCGCCAGCTCCTGATATGACTATATTGACATCTTCCATTCTCTTGCCAACAACGTTCAACGCATTCATCAGCCCGGCAAGCACTACTATCGCCGTTCCATGCTGGTCATCATGAAATACGGGAATATCCAGTTCTTTTTTCAGGCGCTCCTCGACTTCAAAGCACCTTGGCGCGGAAATGTCCTCGAGATTTATTCCGCCGAATCCCGGCGCTATCATTTTCACGGTTTCCACTATTTTGTCCGTTTCCTGGGTCGCGAGACAGATGGGATACGCGTCAACATCTCCAAACTTCTTGAACAGTATTGCTTTTCCCTCCATGACCGGAAGCGCAGCCTCCGGTCCGATGTTTCCAAGTCCGAGCACGGCGGAACCGTCGGTAACAACAGCGACGCTGTTCTGTTTTATTGTATAATCATAAATTCTTTTTTTATCGCGCGCTATTTCCATGCACGGCGCAGCAACCCCAGGAGTGTAAGCCACCGACAGATTGTCCTTGTTATCAAGCGGGACTTTGCTGTGTATTTCAATCTTTCCTTTTTTCTGCTTGTGCATCTTTAGCGACTCTTCAGCATAATTCATAAAATCACCTTTGTAAAGAGAATCTTGTAGCATCTCATTATTTAAGCGTTAGAAAAACTGATTCAAACAATCAGGCATTGCACAGCGCCTCTGCTTCGGCTATCAATTCCTTTAGCTTGCGCCTGCTTATTCCCGTATCAGCCTCGAGCTTTTCTATCTTTGTCCTTGTCAGGTCCCTGCAAAACATCAGTCCCGCTGCAGCAAGCCTTTCCTGCGAGCTTCTGTCTATGGTTCGCAATGCGGTTATAGGATAAAGCTTCTTTTCGTCAAGCATCATTTTCAGACTCGGTATGGCATTTTTGTCCCTGCTGTCAACCTTCTCAGGATACTTCCATCCTATGAGAATGATATTCTTGCAGTTCGCATATGTTATGACATCAGACGAGAATTTTGTGTTTGATACAAGCCAGCACTGCGTAAAATTCATCTTGGAGAATTTTGCACCCTGCTTCAAATCCTCAAATCGCGCATATGTGTACAAGACATCCTTCACGCCGGAAAAAATCCCGGATGCGTTGTGGTACTTGCATTCTATCATTCCCGTTTCCCTTTTGCCGTCTATTATCTTTTCTATTACCACGTCAACTTCATGCTCGATACAATATCCCCTTACAATATTGTGGACCTTTGTGCGATAGCCGTATTCCCGCAGAAGCTCCCCGATAAGGGTTTCAAAATCATAGCCCGCGGGACCGAGGCGCATTATCGCGCCTTTCAAATCATATTTTGCCGCCACATGGGGCATTTCCCTGTCAAGAATACCGAGAGCTATCTTAAGAATTTGTTTTGTGGAAATTCCCTCGAATATTTTCTTCTCGGCTTCCGCGACAACCTTGTCTGCAAGCCACTCCGGAGCGCCCGCGCGCAGGCATGTCTGCCTTAACTTTTCAGGATTAAACTCCTCCTGTTCGCCAGAAGCTTTCGTGACAAGCATGAGAAATGTTAGAAAGAGGGGTAAAAATAGTTTTCTGCCATCAGACTTTTCTGGCGATTTCCTGCGGAGTTGTAGAAAGAATCTGGGAAATATTATCCTTGAAGTGCTGTTTCAGCAATATTTTTTCTTCATTAGATATGGAAATGTCGCTTCTGCAGAAAGCCTCAGTGTTGATATTCGCGCTTATATTTTCATGTTCTCCAAAAACTTTTTTAATTTCTTGGACAAAATACCTATCCTCGGATGCATATTGTCCCAATAATACATTATAATCAAGACCTATCCTTTTCTTTTTGTTTCGCAGAGAAATTTCTTGAGAAAAAGAATATGAGTTATTCATTGTCAACGTTGTCGTTACCTTAAATTGATATTCTTTCTTGGCAGGTATGAAAATTTCCTCTCTATGCATTGTTGAAGGAGAGTCAAAATCTACCAAACTTTTCTCAAGACTGCCTTTATTTTCATCTATAAGTTTTTTCTTTGCGGTTTCTATTGCATCAGCTGCAATGTTATCCAATAAGGAGTAAGGAACGAAAGCGAATTCTGATTTATCATCTAAATTTACAATATATTTTTCTGCATCTTCATATCCGCCAAAAATTACGGAAGAAATTCTTGTAGGCATAGATTATGTTGAACAGAAAAGCATTTAACCTTAAATCACATGGAAAATCGCCGCGACCTTTTTCCTGCGCGAGAGCTTGTTGAACTCGTCCAATGCCGCGGCAGTGGGCTTTGCTATTACATCAACGCCCGCAACCTGCGCATCAACCGCTCCCGCAGGCTCGATATTGCAAACATTGCTGTGGCCTATTCCCAAGACAATCGCATCGGGATTTCCAGCCATAAGAATCTGCATCTCACCTTTTGTGATAGTAGAATTGGTCTGCCGTCTTGATACGCGGCCGCCGGATACGACAACATCATGGTCATATCTTACCCCGTCAATGATTATGGAACCGTAAATCGCGCAGTCAACTTTCATAGAAATCAGAAAATGATTAATTTTGCATATTTAAATAATTGTGGTGCCCCCGCCGAGATTCGAATTGCCGAGCCGGAAAGATTCTTTTCTTTCCCAAGGGTTTCTTTTCTTTAAAGAAAAGAAAGGCTTCTCGGGTCCTGAGGTATTTGCATAATATATTTCTATATCGTTCTTTTTGATTGAGCTTTTTCTTGCAAGAAAAAGCTCATCCGCAACCTCATGTCCTGTCTGCGACCTTCTTTCCATTTATGCCTGCTTTTATTCTTTCTTTTTCGCAGGCGTTTTTCTTTTGAAAAGAAAAAGGCCTATCCATGCTAGACTACAGGGGCGCAAATATGTTTTCACTTAAGGAATATTAAGGCAACAGAAATACTTAAATAGGTTGATTCAGAGAATAGGAATACCTAAATTTTGTGATGATTATGGGTTTGAAATGTTCGACTTGCGGAATAAGCCTTCTTGGCCAGGACGACTTCGTGAAGTTTTCCTGCCCGGAGTGCGGCGAGACAACGGTAATGCGATGCAGCCAGTGCAGGAAGCTGTCAAACGGCTACCGCTGCGAGAAATGCGGATTCGAAGGGCCATGATAATGTTTGGTTGATTCTGATGGAGGAGCTCCAGAAAAAGGCTGCCGAAATAAACACGTTTTTTGAGCAGAAAGTTCGCGAGAGAAAATGGACGCCAGAAGTTATAATGGCAGACTTGATGGAAGAAGTTGGCGAATTATCAAACGCGGTTTTGGTGCAGGAAAAGTTCAAGTCTGAAAAACGGAAGAAAGCCGACTTGAAAGATTCGGTTGCAGACGTTTTGTTTGATTTGATATTGATTGCAAATTATTATAATATCAATATTAAAGAAGAATTTATGAAAATGATTGAAGAGCTTAAAGAAAGGATTGACAGCGGAAAAATGAAATAAGTTGTTAAAGGTGAACCTTATGGGAATGGTTGGAATGACTTTGAGGATAATGCCCGCTTCCGCGGAGACGGATTTGGAAAAGGTAAAAAACGAAATCGCAAAGAAAATAAAAGTCCAGGACGCGAAAATCGAACCAATTGCCTTCGGCTTGAAAGCGTTAAGAATTCTCGTGGTTGTGCCGGACGGGCAGCAGAACGTTGAGGAGGAAATACGAAAGATAAAAGGCGTGGGCGAAGTTGAGATTGAATCGACAACACTTCTTTAAATACTTCTATTGTTAAATATTTTTTTACACCGCGCGAAAGCGCATACAAACAAAAGAGGATGATAGAAATGGTAGAATTCGAGACATTGGAAACAAAAGAGGTAAAATTCGGGACAAACAAATTCTTGGAAGTCGCGAGAAAGAGGGCAAAAACTCCGGAGGGAGAGAACAATTTCATCTCCATCTCAAAGGGCTTTGTTCTTCCAACAGGGCAGAAGCGCTTTAAAAATGCATTAGGCTTCGAGGCGAAGAAGGAAGTTGTGCAGGGCCTGATAGAGGCATTGAATGCGATAAAAGAAAGTCTGGAGTAAAAGAGATTCCCGGAATAATTGCAAAAGAACTTTAGTTCACTATGACCTTACGGAATTGTAAGCGAGTTGATTTTTCTTATTTTTCAAATATTTTATCTGGAAAGCTTGGTTCCTATCCTAAAACAGTCTAAACCGTTTAATGATACTGGTTCTAAACGAAAGATACCTGTTTGTCCTATAGTGTTATAAGGCATATTCGTAACAATATAATTCTTACCCTCAATAACTTTTACACATCCTTTCTCTTTCTTGTCAAAAGGCTTATAATAAACAGTTTTTCCATCATCAGTCCAAAACTGCGCGTAAGTTAACCCAACGTCGCCTGAAATTGTAATTGTATTTTGTGCTACTCTTATTGAATAGTCTGGAAGTTTAAATTTTAACATATTTTACTATCATGCAGTAATCTATTTAAGCTTACGCTATCCTGACCTTTCCCCTGCAGATTTTGCACCCATATTCCAGCAAACAGTCGCTGCAGATGAGCGCTCCGCAGGCGGGACACGAGCGAAGAAAAGCCGCTTTTCCGCAAGACTGGCATACGCCTTTTTTATCGGCCATATAAAATAATTGAGATTCAACTGTTATATAAACTTCATCACAAAAATCTTTATATTGTTTTCCCTTTAACTTCTTGATATTCATTTTGGTGAACATTATGCCAGAAAAACCAATCACAAAAACCCAGTCCTTGTGCCCCGAGTGCCTGAAGTTTCTGGAAGCCGAGATTTTCGAGCGCGGCGGAAAAGTCTGGATTAGAAAATCCTGTGCCGAGCACGGGGAGTTTGAGGACTTGTATTACGGAGACTATGAAATGTACAAAAAGGTAATGAAATTTTCGCATGACGGAAAAGGCATTTCCAATCCGGAAATAAAATCGGAAACAATCAATTGCCCGAAAAACTGCGGACTGTGCAAGGAGCATAAGACGCACACGGCTCTCGGAAATATCGTCGTTACAAACCGCTGCGACTTGCAGTGTTTTTACTGCTTTTTCTATGCTTCCGCGATGGGATATGTTTACGACCCTTCCCTTGACCAGATAAGGCAGATGCTCAAGAATATGAAAAATGAAAAGCCTGTTGCAGCCAATGCAGTGCAGCTCACTGGCGGGAACCCTGAATTGCGCGAGGACTTGGTTGATATAATAAGGATAGCGAAAGAGGAGGGCTATAGCCATGTGCAGCTGAACATAAACGGAACGCACAAGCTCGCTCCCGACCCGGAATTTGCCAAGAATATCAGGAAAGCCGGAGTGAATACGATTTATCTCAGTTTTGACGGAACTTCGCCGCAGACAAATCCGAAAAATTACTGGGAAATTCCACATATATTTGAGAACTGCAAGAACGCAGGTGTTGGAATAGTTCTTGTGCCCACAGTGATAAACGGGACAAACGACAAGGATGTCGGCAATATCCTGAAATTCGGACTGAAAAACATGGGCACGGTTCGCGGAATAAATTACCAGCCCGTTTCCCTCGTAGGCAGGATAACGAAAGCTGACTTGAAAAGAATGAGAATAACAATACCCGACGTCATTGAGCGGCTTGCACAGACAGGTATCGTGGAAAAAGAGGATTTCTATCCCGTGCCAACAGTTTCCGCTATCACGCACTTTCTGGAAGCGCTCACGGGAAAGGCAAAATACGAACTGAGCACGCACTCTGTCTGCGGGATGGCCACTTACATTTTCAAGGATGGAGACAAGTATGTGCCCCTGCCGAGATTTCTGGATGTTTCAGGTTTGGTTGAATATCTTGGAGAAAAAGCCGAAGAAATAAAAGTCGGCAGGAACAAGCTGCTTGCCGCGGGAAAAGTACTGATGAAACTGAACAGCTTTATTGACAGGGAAAAGCAGCCCAAAGGATTGAATCTTGCCAACATCTTGTTCAGCATTCTGACAAAAGGCAGCTATGAGGCGCTCGGCGATTTGCACAAAAAAACTTTGTTCATCGGGATGATGCACTTCATGGATTTGCACAACTATGACATAGAGCGCGTGAAAAGGTGCTGCGTCCATTATGCCCAGCCCGACGGCACTATCGTTCCTTTCTGCGCCTTCAACGTTATACCGCAGTGGTACCGCGACAAAATACAGCAGAAGTTTTCCATTACGATACCCGAGTGGGAAAGCAAGAACAAGCAGCTGTTGAAGGACAACTATTACAAGCGGGATGTTGCAAAAATGGAAAAGGCGTTTGATTACAAGAAGTTTTATGCTGTGTAAAGGTTCTTTATTAAAAATTATTTATACCTTGCAGGATATCTGTTTCTTATGAAAGGCAAAAAATCCGATAAAAACGGCAAAAAGGAAAAAGCCGCGAAAAAGAAACCTGCAGAAAAGCAGAAAACGCACAAAAAGCGGAGCTTTTTGGCGGAGCCGAAACCGGAGGTTTCGTGCCAGAAGAAGTTCTATCTGACTACTTCAATAGCCTACACTAATGCGCCGCCGCATATCGGCTTTGCATACGAGCTTATTTTGTCCGATGTTGTTGCGCGGCTTCACAAAATGAAAGGAGAAGACGTTTTCTTTTTGACGGGAACTGACGAGCACGGGACAAAAATTCAAAAAGCCGCGGAAAAGGCTGAAAAACAACCTGCGGAATTTGTAAATGATATATCTGAAAAATTCAAGGAACTTGATAAAGTCTTGAATATCTTGGTTGATAATTTTATCAGGACAACGGACAAGCAGGTTCACTGGCCTTCCGCGCAGAAAATCTGGAACAGGCTTGTTGAAAGCGGCGATATTTACAAGAAAAAATACAGCGGCCTGTATTGTTACGGCTGCGAAAGCTTTAAGACCGAAAGAGAACTTGTAAACGGATTGTGCCCTGACCATCAAAAGGCTCCGGAAACGGTTGAAGAAGAAAATTATTTTTTTGCGCTGACAAAATACATTAAAAGCGTTTCAGAGTTAATAGAAAAAAATGAAATACAAATAATCCCGGAAACGAGAAAATCGGAAGTTCTGAATATGTTGAAAGATATGGGAGATGTAAGTTTTTCCCGCCCTGTTTCTTCGCTGAAATGGGGCATTCCCGTTCCTAATGACGATTCACAGATTATCTATGTATGGTGCGACGCACTCACGAATTATCTTTCTGGGATAGGCTTCACTTCTGAGCCGAAGAAATTCAAGAAATACTGGCCTGCTGACTTGCATGTTATTGGGAAAGATATACTGAAGTTTCATACAATCTTCTGGCCTGCGATGCTTCTTTCCGCAAAACTGCCGCTGCCGAAAAAAATATTTGTGCATGGATTCGTCACGTCCGGCGGGCAGAAGATGAGCAAGAGCATCGGAAATGTCATTAACCCGTTTGAGATGATAAAAATGTATGGTGCAGAATCCTTGCGCTACTTTTTGTTGCGTGAGATTCCGGGCGGTGAAGACGGTGATTTTACGGAAGAATCTTTTATGCAGCGCATTAACTCAGACCTAGCCGACAATCTCGGGAATCTTGTGAACAGGAGCCTAGTGTTGGTGGAGAAATATTCTGAAGGCATCATACCGAGAACTGAAAAAGAATCATTGTTGAAAGAGAAGTCAGAAGAAACGATAAAGAAAGTAAATGAATATCTGGAAGAATTCAAGTTCCATCATGCGCTTGAAAGCATTTTCTCTTTGTCTTCCGATGCAAACCGCCATATCAACGAGTCCGAGCCTTGGAAGATAAAAGACAAGAAAGAACTGGATGCAGTTCTTTATAATGTGCTTGAAACGATAAGAATAATATCAGTCTCGCTTTATCCGTTCATGCCGCAGACAGCGGAAAGGATAGCCGAGCAGCTCGGCACGGAAAAGGATTTCTCGCAGAAAAAGCTGAAATGGGGACTGTTGAAATCAGGAAAGAAAATAAAGCGCGGCGACATTCTTTTCAGAAAGGTTATGAAAGTTGACCTCGGGCAATGAAAATCTTATTTGAGAGAATAATTCCTAAAAACAGCTGACCTTTTTTCGAAGGATTTTTTCTCCTTTCTAATCAGCTTTCCTACAGCAGCTTCAATTGCTTCGGTTATGTTATTATAGAGCCCCACTTCTACCATCTTGTTCAACACACCCATCTGGTATTCAGGAATTCTCGCAGTCCTTTCCATAAGCTCACACAATAAATATTAGTTAACTCTAAATTTATATAAACATGCAGCTTTATATACTTATGTCACTATGAAGTAGTCTATGTTAACAATAGCAAAAACATTAGACAATTATGCTGTAGTGTCCGAATTTGGAAAAGATGAAGGCGGTAAAAAGGTTTTGATGTATCCTATTGATTCTGAACTGATTGACAGGCTGGCGCAGTCTGAAAACATTGACTGTATAATGCGGATAGATGCTGATACAAACGCAATTTATAGAATACATGTTGGAAAAAGGATAATCAAGGAGCCAAAGGAAATAATGCGTGCTGCAAGAATTTTTGGCCTGCATGATGAGAACAGGGCAAACTGGGAATTCAGCAAAAGGTTTGACCCCGTTCTGGGAGCCTTTAAGGATTACTGCTGATTTTTCTTTAACGCTTAAATAAGATAGTATCAGAAATCTTTCTGAGGGCTCGTAGTCTAGCTTGGTTTAGGATCCCTGCCTTGGGAGCAGGAAACCCCTGATAAGCCTTTCTTTCTTTTCGTGAAAAAGCTGGGAAAAAGAAAGAAACGCTTAATCGAAAGAAAGAAAAGATTGGTTTAGGGGAATTCAAAAACCTGAATGAAAGTCAGGGCGGGCCCACCAATTTACACTTTCCTCGCGAACACCAGAAATCCCGTGAAAATTCCGCCGCTGCGCGGGCGGCTTCTTGTCTTGTTGTCAAAAACATTTATTCTCCATTCCCTTTGCGAAATCTCCAGAATCTTCGGCTCCGTGAATCCTACTTTTTTGATATGCGCACACGCCGAGGAAGCGTGTTCTATTGTTGGAGAATATACGGCAAGCCAGCCCCCGGGCTTTAGCGCTTTTTGTGCATGGCTTATCGCTTTATCAGGTTCCTCCATATCAAGCGTTACAAGGTCAACGTCTTTCTGCTGGAATCCTTTTGAGGCATCACTGTTTTTTATCTCGATATTTTTCGCTTCAACAAACTTTATGTTTTGTTTTGCAATCTCAAAGAATTCCTTCCTGTTTTCATACGTGAAAACTTTTTTCACAGAATTCGCAAGAAATATTGCAAGGAAGCCGGAGCCTGTTCCTGCATCAATTACAACAGAATCTTTCCCAATTCCTGTTACGGCAAGAATCTGCGCAGAGTCCTTTGCAAGAACAACCTGCGGGCCGCGCCTTGCCTTTTTCAGCAAATCAATAATGTTCGGCTTCAATGCAATAAACTCCTCGCCAAGATGCGTCTTGATTATAGTTCCATAATTTTTGTTTACCAGTTTTTTCAAGTCAATTTTTCCGTACTGGCAATGAAACTCATCCTTTCCGGCCGTTGTTATATAAGACCTTTTTCCGAACAAGAGAATCTTGTCACCTGCGCGAATTTTGGATCTCATCTGCATTACCTTGCCGGAGTTGCGAGCGCGAAAGCCCACCTGCCGGAATTGAAATATTCTTTTACGGAGAATCTGTTTTTCTCAAGAAGGCTTTTCAGCTCGCTTGCATCCATGGGGCTTTCGTCGCCGAAAGGCCATTTTCCTGTTTTTTCAGCCAGTCTTCTCCATATGTTATAATACCAGATTCTTCTCGGCACTGAAATCAGCACGAAGCCCTTTTCGGAAACGCATCGCCTGTGCGCCTCGATTATTTCTTCCTGTTCCTTTCCGGAAAAATGCTCTATCAGCCCTTCGCTGTGCACAATATCATATTTCTTTTTTGTCTTTAACTTAAGAATATCCGTCTTCAGAAATTCGAATCGCATTTTATGTCTTGCAAAGTTGGCTGATGCCAGCTTCATGGCTGATTCATTATTGTCCACGAGTGCGGCTGTGCCGCCGTACCTTTTCATGATTCTTGCGGTAAGTTCCCCGGTTCCGCATCCAAGTTCTATAGTATGCGGATTTTTTATATTTAGCTCATCCAGAATTTTCCTGTAAGAAGAAAAAATCCTGAAATGATGGATTTTTGTAGGCAGGCCAAAACTCCCCGCCCATACCGAAGTCCAGTCGGGATTGTTGTCCATAAAATAACCTTTTATCCGGATATTGAATAATGCTTGTCAATGCGGTTTTATAACTTCCATATTCTTCTTTCTTTTCAAGTTCTTATATGCAGGATTTTTATATCTTAACTATGAACGTGTTAATATGCCCATGCGGCGAGGGGTTGGGTCATACCACAAGATGCGTCGCCCTTGCGGAAGAATTCATCAGGCAGGGGCACAAGGTTGCGTTTGCCGCATACGGCAGCAGCGCGGAATACCTTAAAAGATACAAGTTTAAGGTTTATGACTCCGATGCTGAAATATCACTTGCAGGAAAAGCCGGAAAATTCAGCATGAAAGATACAATGATGAACTCAAAAGGCGTATTCTATAAAATGCTGAAGGCGACATACAAGGAGTGCCGCGCCATAGAAAATTTCAGGGCGGATATGTTGATTTCTGACACGAAATATTCTGCCTTGTTTGCAGCCAAAATCAAGGGCCTGAAATCGATAATAATTGTCAACCAGAACACCATGAGCATGCATGGGATAAAGAAATTCATAGGCTATATTATTTACGGATCCATCAAGAATCTGAACAAGATAGCGGACAGAATTGTAGTGCCGGATTTTGCCCCGCCATACACGGTATGCGAATACAATATTTCCCAAAAGAACAACAAGATGTATTTTTCAGGGCCGCTTATTGTAAGCGAGAAGTGGCGCAATGAAAACAGAAGCGAAAAATACGTGCTCTCGCTTATAGGCGGCTTCGGGTACAGGTCAAGAATCCTTAAAAAAATAAACATGCTGGCGCTGAAGAGAAAGGACAAGATGTTCAAGCTTGTTTGCGGAATCTCCAGGATTAACGGGCTGAAGGGCGGAAAGAACATAGAAATAATAAACTTTGCAAAAAACATGGACCTGCTCTGGAATGATTGCGAGATGGTTGTTGCGCACGGCGGGCATAGCACACTTATGGAAATGGCATGCTTCGGAAAGCCCGGAATAATAGTGCCTGATGCGGACCATTTCGAGCAGGAGAACAACGCAAAAAAAATCTCCGAGCTTGATTGCGGAATAACAATCATGCACAAGGACCTTTCATTGGGCCGCCTGAATTATTCAATAAACCAGATAAGCAAGAATGAAAAATACAAAAGAAATGCAAAAAGATTGAGCATGCTTGCGAGAAAATATGACGCAAAGAAAAACATTGTAAAAATGGCAATATCCCTCAACAAAAGTAAGGCAAAGCCAGCAAGCTATTGGAAAAGATTATTATTCCAGCAGTAATATTTTACAGACTTTTCAGATAGCTGTTCTTTATAAAATTCAGGTAGGTGGAAGGCTCTTTCATGACGATTCTTATTGCATCCAGGTCTGATTTGAGGAAAATGCTGGGTTCCCTGAAACATTGGTGTATGCATTTTTCGCATTCAATGTTTTTCTCCGCGAAAACGTCAAAGAACTTTTCCGCGCTAATTCCGTCTCCCCTATACATGCAAGGAAAAACTTTCATATCCCAATCAAGATAGAATATTTTTTTGCCGCCGAGGCACGAATGCCTGCTTTTCTCGCCGTCAAGAAAGCTTAGAACGTCTTCCAGAAAATCCCTGCAGTTGAATATGTTCCCGTATTTTTTCTTTAAGCCGATAATCTGCGTTATTGCGCCCTTCAGCTCATCCTTGCTGAACTCCGCTGATTTGCCTCCCAAGGCAAAGGAAGTCTTGCTTATTGACATGGGCGTGCAAAACGAAACACTCAGTTTCAATCCTTTGAAAAATTTTACTATGCTTTCAATGTCCTTATAATTGTCTTTTGTTATCGTGCAAAGAACCGAAACAGGGACGCCTGCCTGCCTTAAATATTTTACAGCATCCAAGGTTTTTTTCAGGATATTCTTGTGTCCCGATATTTCTTCAAACGTCTTCGGGTCAAAATGGTGGATTGATATGCTCACCTGGTCCACTTTGCTTTCCGCGAGCTTTTCCGCGACTTCCCTGCTTATTAGCGTGCCGTTTGTCGGAAAAAAAACCGTGAACCCCAGTTTTTTCGCAAAGCCAAGTATCCTGAAAAAATCAGGATTCAATAGGGGCTCCCCGCCCGTCAATTGCAGAAAACGAAAGCCGTGATTGTAGAATTTTTCCAAGGCTTCTTTTGCTTTTTCAAATCTTACAGCCTTTTTTTCCTTCATTTTCCATATGGAACACATCTTGCAGCGGTTGTTGCAAGTGTTGTTTATTGCAAAGAAAAGCAGCTTCTTATTGGCGTTGCGCATCAATAGATTCTTAATCATAATAGCTACTTATGAGAAAGGCTTATAAACTTTTATTCTAATTTGCAATTATTGATTAAACGCTTAAATAGGTAACAATATCAGTAAAATAGAAGAAAATAATTTTTGCTGTTGTGATTTTATGGATCCTGTCAAAGATTTGCCGGCGCAGCCAAAACCCGAGACGGTTCTGGTTTTTATTGAGGTGCCGAAGGGCTGCCCCATAAAATACGAGTGGGACAAGGATTTGGGTGTGATGGCAGTTGACCGCTACATTTATTCGACTATCACATATCCGGGCGATTACGGGCTTGTTCCGCAGACGCACTGCGACGACGGCGACCCGCTTGACTGCATTGTGTTGGTTTCGGCGGCGGGCTATCCCGGAACGGTTGTGGAATGCAGGCCTGTCGCAGTAATGAGGATGGATGATGAAAAAGGCGGGGACGACAAGATTGTTGCCGTTCCTGTGAAGGACCCGCGTTTTGCGCATATAAAAGATTTAAATGACATACCAGAACACACAAGAAAGGAGATAACGCATTTTTTTGAAGTTTACAAGGCGCTTGAGCCGAAGAAATGGGTCAAAGTCAAGGATTGGGGAAATGCGGAACTTGCAATGAAAATCCTGAAGCAGTCCATGGAGCTTTATAAAAGAGTGAAATGACAAGCCTGTTATTGTCCTGCTGTCCGCTTTGCTTTTGAAATGTCTTTGGCCGGGGAGAAACCTATAAATAGGTTTTATATGCTCTTATTTTAAAACCAGAATTAAGTGATAAGATGCCGTTCGATATAAGCTACGAAAATGTTATAAGAACGGGCGTACTTTTGTATGCGTTGTCAGAAATTGCCAGTGCAGCAAGACTTTATAGAAAAGCGGGCATGTTGGAAAATGATTTAAAGAAAGAAATAAAATCTGATGGAAACCAGATAATGACTTGCTACAAAAAAGGAATAGAAAATATAGAAACAACAAGATGGTTAATGCCTATTACATATATTTTCAATAAGAAAATAGGAGTTCCAATGCTAAAAACATCAATAATGGATTGAGACTTATGTACCAAATTGTCACGATAGAGGATGTTGTCCGCGTTCCTCCCGCGAAATTCGGGCTGGAGCTGAACGAGGCGCTCAAGGCGAGCGTGGCGGAAAAAATGGAAGGGAAGCTTGACACGCAGACCGGGATAGTTCTTTCAGTGATAGGGATAGACGAGGTCGGCGAGGGAAAAATAATTCCCGGCGACGGTGCCGTCCATTATCAGACAAAATTCAAGATACTAAGCTGGATGCCGCACGAACAGGAGACGGCGGAAGGAAGCGTTGTGGATATCACGGAATTCGGCGCCTTCATAAGGATAGGCGCAATAGACGGGCTTGTGCACATTTCGCAGGTTATGGACGATTATGTAAGCTATGACGAGAAGAACTCCCAGCTTGCCGGAAAAGAATCGCACAGGATTCTCAAGCAGGGGGATAGCGTCAGGGCAAGAATAATCTCGGTATCATTCAAGGAACAGAATAAGATAGGCTTGACAATGAGACAGCCTTACCTTGGGGCGTTGCACTGGAGCGAAAAGCCGATAGAAAAGAGGGAGCGGACAACGGAGAGGAAGCAAAAGAAGAAAAAGCAGAAGATAAGATACGAAAGGGGAGCTTGAGAAAGAAATATCAGAAAAAAATATAATCGCACCATAAAGTGACGGAATAAAAAATACCGAATTATAAAAATTCAATCCATAATGTTGTGATAATTTATGACAGAACAGGCATGCAGGGTTTGCAGGAGGCTCGTGAAAGGCAGCATGTGCACAGTCTGCAAGTCCACAGACTTGACAAAAACCTGGAAGGGTGTTCTTGTGGTTCTGGATGCGAACGGCAGCGAAGTTGCGAAAGAGATGTGCATAACAGCCCCGGGAAAATACGCAATAAAGGTTAAATAAATCAGCCGCCAATATTAATATGATGAATACAGTGTTTGTAGGTTCTGATTATGGAGTTCAAAATAATATCCGAAAAGCAGAATCCCGTGATGAAAAGGCGCGAGATTCTGGTTGAGCTAAAATATAAGGATGTCACGCCGAGCAAGGCGCACGTTCAGGAGCATGCTGCGGCAAAGTTGTCAGTCAGCCCTGAAAGCGTGGAAGTTGTGAAAATATTGTCAGAACATGGCAAGCCTGCAGGAAAAGCATGGATAAAAATATGGGAGCAGAAAAAAGTTCCTCTGTACTCTCAGGCAAAATCCGAAAAAGCGCCAGCTCCTGCAGGAGCAGAGGAGAAGAAATAAAGTGCAGAAACTAAAAAATAAATAATACAGAAAAGCGAGATAGCCTAACCAGCGCATAATCAAACCAATTCAATCCATAACGAGTTGATAATCATGCCGAGAGAAGGAAAAAAGCCGAGAAGTAAGCAGAAGCACAACAAAGTGCAGATATGGAAGAAATACAAGGTCAGCGGCGACAAGGTCACAAAGGGAAAGTTCTGCCCGCGCTGCGGAGCCGGCGTTTTTCTTGCCGAGCACAAGAACCGCCTGACTTGCGGACGCTGCCGATATTCTGAGCAGAGAAAGCGAGATTTCTAATTCTTATCATATCTGGAAAATTCCAATAATCCAGCTTATGCTGTAAAAGCCGGCGTATGCAACGATAAGATTTGCAACTATTTTTCCCAGCAGAGTCGCGATGAAAAATTTCTTTATCGGGTATTTCATGGCGCCGCTCATCAGGCCGACAACATCAAAAGGCAGCGGGGTGGCAGCGAAAACAAAAATCACGAAAAAGCCGCCGTGTTTCTGGAACCAGCCTTCGGCAAGATTAAACCATTTCTTATGTTTTGTTATCAATGTCTGCGCCCCGTAGCCTGCGCCGTATCCGCTCAATTCGCCGACTGCCGCGCCCGCGCCCGCGGACAAACCAACAAGAAAAGGGTTCAGGAAAGCACCAGCGGAAAACACAACAATGATAAACGGGACAGGCAGGATTATGCTCGCCGAGCCAATCAATGACACGAGAAATATTCCAAGATAGCCCGTAGCAGCAACAAATCCCTGCGCCCACGCCGGAAATCCGGCAATCCAATCAAGAACCATATATTTATTTGTGCTGCGTTAATAAGGCTTTTATGAAAGATAATATAATCTGTCTTGGTATCGAGAGCACCGCGCACACTTTCGGCATCGGCATAGTTGACAGCATCGGAAAAATTCTTGCGAACGCAAAAGATATTTACAAGCCGAAGGAAGGCTATGGAATAGTGCCGATGGAAGCCGCGAAACATCATTCCGATGTCGCTGAACAAGTTTTAAAAAAAGCTTTGGAGGACGCGAAAATAAGTCCGAATGATATTGACTTAATAGCATTTTCCGCCGGACCTGGGTTGCCGCCTTGCCTGCGCGCAGGCGCAAGATTTGCCGAAACTCTGTCCGCCAGGCTTGAAAAAAAATTAATTCCCGTAAACCATTGCGTTGCCCATATAGAAATTGGAAAATTAGCGGCTGGCACAAAGAATCCGGTAACTCTTTATGTGAGTGGAGGCAACACGCAGGTTATTGCTTTTGTGGAAGGAAGATATCGCGTGTTCGGCGAGACCCTTGACGTGGGAATCGGGAACGCGCTTGACCAGTTTGCGCGCGAATCCGGTTTGGATTTTCCAGGCGGACCGAAAATAGAGCAAATTTCAAAAACAGGAAAATACATCAGGCTTCCGTACACCGTGAAAGGGATGGATTTGTCGTTCTCTGGGATAATCACAGAAGCGTTCCGCCAATTAAAAAAAGGCGCGAAGCTGGAAGACGTCTGTTTCTCATTGCAGGAAACTGCATTCGCGATGCTTGTCGAGGTAACGGAAAGGGCTGTTGCGCATACTGGAAAGAGCGAAGTTCTATTGACGGGCGGCGTCGCTGCGAACAAAAGGCTGCAGGAAATGCTGGAAATAATGTGCAAGGAAAGGGGCGCGAAATTTTTCACAGTGCCTCGAGATTTGTCAGGAGATAACGGCGCAATGATAAGCTGGACTGGCATTCTTGCTTACCTGAGCGGAGAAAAACCAGCCAAGAAAGCTGAGACAAATTCGCGCTGGCGCACGGACGAGGTTGATGTAAAATGGTTATGAAAAAAATAATCGCGCGCGGCGCAGAGGCAATTTTGTACAGGGAAAAACTGGACGGGCAGGAGGCTCTCGTGAAGGAAAGGATAAAAAAATCCTATCGCCTGACGGAAATAGATTCCGAACTGCGGTTGCAAAGAACCAGAAGGGAGGCGCGGCTTTTGTCGGAGGCAAGGCGCTGCGGCGTTGTCACGCCGAAGGTTTTTTCCGTTGATGAGAAAGGCTGCAAAATAATAATGGAATTTATACAGGGAAAAATATTGAAGGAATTACTCAATGAGGCTTCTGAAGAAAAAGCGGAAGAGATGGCAAAAAATGTTGGAATGCAAATAGCAATCATGCATTCCGGCGGCATCGTTCACGGGGACTTGACAACAAGCAACATGATTCTGTCTGAAGGAAAAATATATTTTATTGACTTCGGACTCGGGGAAGTCTCGCAGCGGATTGAGGATTTCGCCACAGACCTCTCCGTGCTGAAAGAGGCGATAAAATCAACCCACTTCCGCAGGCTGGATATTTTATGGAAAAGCATTGAAAAAGGTTATAAGTATTCGAACCCAAATGCAGAAGCAGTGTTCAGGCGCATGGAAGCTATAGAAAAAAGGGGAAGATATTCGAAAAGGGATTGAAAATGGTAAAGTTCAACGAATGGCTTAAAGGCAGGAGCAGACAGGAGCATCTTGAGAACATCAGTTTTGTTGTCCTTGTGCTGGCAGCATTTCTTGTAATGGTTGGAATCGGGCTCGGCAGTTTTATTTACGGGACAGTCCTTCTTGCGATGTTCGGCGCGTTCCTGGTTCTTGTCGGAATAGTAATCTACATAGTTTCGCAGTTTCTGGAGAAAAAGGAATAGAGATTTAAAGTTTGCCGACAATCTATTTTTGTTGATTTGAATGGTTGATAGCATTTACAATTATGACATTTGCATACCTGAATTAACACTTTATGGTAAAAATGGATGCCTTAAAAGCCTTATACCGCTGACTTTGATAGAGCCTGTTAACAGGCTGTTTTCTTTTGTGCCTCCAACAGACGAACATAATGAAATGGGATTTTACCAATAATATAAAAATCTTTAAATAGCTTAGTAGGCAAGAAAAAATGCGATTAATCCGGTTTCGGCTGGATTAACTCCGAGTCTGTTAATTCTGCTCGGATAATATTTTATAACAGTGATTTTTATGGCAAGAATGCATTCAAGAAAGCACGGAAAATCAGGCAGCAAGAAGCCTCTCGCGAAAGCGAAATGGGTTGAGTTCGGAAAAGACGAGGTTGAAAAGCTTGTGGTAAAGCTTGCCCATGACAAGATGCAGACCGCGCAGATAGGGCTGACGCTCCGCGATCAATATGGAATACCTTCTGTCAGGAACGTCACTGAAAAGAAAGTAAGCCAGATTCTGGCGGAAAGCAATATCTCGCCGAAGATTCCCGAGGATTTATTCAATCTTCTCAAAAGCGCTGTAACGCTGCACGAGCACATGGAAAAGAACAGGAAAGACTTTCATTCAAAGCACGGTTTGGAATTGCTTGAGAGCAAGATAAGAAGGCTTGTCAAGTATTATGTTCGCGAGGAGAAGCTTTCGGAAGGATGGAAATACGATGCGGAGCGCGCCAAGCTGATAGTGCAGACGGGCGGATGAGTTAGTCAAAGATAAATACAATTTCTTTCAAATAGATTACTACAGAATTGATATTTCTTTTTGTGATAATCATGCAGCGATTGATAGAGCTTGCGAAAAAGGCCGCGGAAGAGATAATGAAAGCCGAAAGGATAGAAGTCGTGAGCCATTTTGACTGCGATGGAATCGCCTCGGCTGCTATCATCTCCAAGGCGCTCGAGCGCGCGGGAAAAACTTTCGGGATGAATATCGCGAAGCAGATAAAGCCGGAGCTTATTGAAAAAATAAGGGAGAAAAATCCGGAGCTTGTGATTTTCACGGATTTGGGTTCCGGCTATATGGAGGATGTGGAGAAGCTGGACTGCAAAATAATAATCTCGGACCATCACGTGATAAAAAAAGACACGAAAAATAAAAATATTATTCATATCAATCCGGAGCTTTTCGGGATAAAGACGCTTTCCGGTGCTTGCGTGACTTATGTTCTTGCAAGGGAAATGTCGCAGGAAAACAAGGATATGGCGGTCATTGCAATAGTCGGGGCGATAGGAGACATGCAGGAATATGAATACGGGCTGAACCCGGAAATCGTGAGCGAGGCGGAAAAATTCGGGTTAAAAAAGGAGAAGGGGCTTCGCCTTTACGGGAGGACAAGACCTTTGCACAAGACTTTGGAATACAGCGACATATCCTCGCTTTCGAGCGAATCTTCCGCAATCCAGTTCCTGTCAAACATTGGCATAAAATTAAAGAACGGCAGCGCGTGGAGAACGCTTAATGATTTGACAAAAGAAGAGATGCAGGTTCTGTCCGACAAGGTGATATTGGAGGCGATAAGAAACGGAAAAAAAGCGGAAGAGATTTTTAATGACCTGTACATGCACAACGGCGCGGACCTCCGCGAGTTTTCAACACTGCTCAACGCGTGCGGAAGAATGGAGAAGTATGAAATTGGAATAGGACTGTGCTTGGGGGACGAAGCGGCCATAAAAAAATCATCATTCGTAATAAGCGAATACAGGAAACAGATTGCCTCGGCGCTTGATTGGACTGGAAAAAACAAGGACAAGATAATAAGGAAAAAATCAGCTTCCTTCATTCTGGCGGGAAAAAGCGTCAATGAAAACGTAATCGGAACAATAACATCAATCCTTGTGAAGTCGCAAACTTGCGGGGTGCTGGTGGGGCTCGCAGAAGGCGAGGACGGGATAAAGGTGTCGGCGCGCACAACTGGCGTTGCTGACTTGAATAGCATAATCTCAAAAGCTGCGGCGGAGGCGGGAGGATTCGGCGGCGGACACGCGCGCGCGGCCGGTGGCACAATACCCTTCGGCTCGGAGGAAAAATTTATCGACGCGTGCTGCAGGGAGATTGAAAA
>JAVHRC010000039.1:0-4684 GCA_036171435.1 Candidatus Aenigmatarchaeota archaeon | reverse complement strand
CTAGTATAGTGGGGTCGTTTATCTTAGCCTGAACCGATCTCGCTTTCTCTTTGCCTATGTCTTCGAGCTGCACTGAGAGAGTGAATTTTTCCCCCACATACGGCGTCACGTCTGTCTGGGTGCCCGCCAATCTGAGGTCCGGGGTGCCATGCACTTCAAGTATAAAATTGTTAGATAAGCTGGTGTTCGAGTACAAGAATTTGACAGTTCCTGGATATGCTCCAGGCACATTATCTATGCTAACCACTCCTTTAAAAGTCACGTTGGTCACTGAGTTTGGGGCGATATAGTCCACTACCTGATAATCCGGTATCCATGTGACGCTGACCGTTGAAGCGGTCGAAATGGTCGCAATAACATTCGATGCAGGGATTGCTGCCGTATTATTTACTGAGAAAATAACATCGAACGACTCCCCTATATGCGGGGTCGGTAAGAACGTGATGTCATCCAGTCTGAGCGTCGGAACTGAAGAGATCGATAGATAAACCTGCCTTTCGGTAAAAGTCTGATAAGGCCCACTGGTATCGATGTATTTAATTGTAACTGGAATCGTATACGTGCTTGGGTCTATATTCGGTTTAATGTTCATCCTGAAGCTAGCAGTTACGGTTTGTCCAGGGGTTATTCTGTCTATGCTATAAAAGGTGTTAATACCTTCGAATTGCTGGGGCAGATTCAATTGCACGGTTACGTTAGCATAGGTCACTTTTCCTGTATGAAATAAATCGAACTGCAGTAATACGTTCTTGTCCCCAGCCTGCAGAGAAACGGGAATTGTCATCTGGTTCTGGATTCTAAGCGCATCCTCTGCTGCGAAGCTTATGGCCATTAGCAGCACCAGAACAACAAAAAATCGCTTCATTTGTTCACCCTCACGCTTATATTTCTGATAACATATCTATTTAAGGGTTTTGTATGGGCCAAAAAGAGCTGGTAAAGGCATTGAAACTTGAAGGATTGCTGAAATCGGGGAACGTGGCTAAAGCGTTTGAAGAAGTACCTAGAGAAGATTTCCTTCCCGACGCACTGAAGGGGCTGGCTTATTCCGACACGCCTCTCCCGATTCCCGGCGGCCAGACGATATCCGCTCCGCATATGGTCGCGGTGATGAGCGAATACCTTGGCGTTAGAGATGGGCAGAAAATTCTGGAGATAGGCACTGGTTCTGGTTATCAGGCAGCAATCTTGTCTAGATTAGCTCCGAGAGGAAAGATATACACTGTGGAAGTCGTACCGGAGCTTACCGAGTTCGCAAAGAAAAACTTAAAAAACTATAATAACGTGCATGTTTTTTCTGGCGACGGCTCTATAGGCCTGCCAGAATATGCTCCTTATGATAGGATAATAGCGACTGCGGGCTGTCCGGGCGTCCCAAAGCCATGGATAGACCAGTTAAAAGAGGGCGGAAGAATAGTGGCGCCCGTTGGCGGGATGTACGAACAACGGCTGATTTTGGTTGAGAAAAAGAATGGGAAAATTCTCGAGACCGACTTGAACTTCCCTTGCGTCTTCGTTCCTTTGCGCGGATTATATGGCTGGCGTTAGAGTTTCTGCATCCTCAGGCCTTTTACTGGTTTTGGCTGTTCTAGAGCCGTTTCTCCAAACTCGATCTTGTCTTTTATCAGATCTCGGAGCTTCGCTTTGCCTGCCATGGAAACGTTCTCTGATCCCAGCTTGACGCTTCTTCCAGCGAGCAGGTCTTTCTCTACTTGCTTATAAGCTAGGCCGGCTTCTATCAGGTTGGCTACCTCTGCTGAAAAATTGACCCTTTTGCCCTCTCTCTCTGGTGTCGATAGGTATTCCTCGAGTCTATCAATTAGGCTCTTCTCGAACGCTATCGATTTGGTGAATACGAGGCTTTTCTTCATAGAATCACCGATAGGACTAGGAATTGCCCATATTTAAACTTATTGTTAATGGTATTGTTGTTATTATTAATAATATTATTGGGGGGGAAACGAATAAAAGGTTCGGAAACAGCAAGAAATAGTGGATGATGATACCTTTAAGTTCTGATGCGGCTGAATGAAGAATGATAGGCAGTCTGACACTAGTATATCGGCGTGAAGGCGTCAGTGTATATCGGGTACTCGTTATTTAATGGGAGAGCGCGTTGGTTTGACAAAAACTGGTCTAAATTCGGCACAATTCCCTTGAGCGAGGTTGTGTCATAGGCCTTGTCTGACGCCATGATGACTTCTGCTTCGCAATTGAAGACGTAAACGTTGTCAAAAACTGTCCTGATTGTCCTGTACTCTGAATTTAAAAAAGAACTATTCTGGTTTGCTGCAATATTCATTACGAATATTCCATCGGGTTTTAGGTGCTGTTTAACTAATCTAAAAAACTCCTGCGTTGTGAGTTGAATTGGAATCTCATAGCCTTTGGCTGGATCAAAATGATAAACATCCGAGATGATTATGTCATAGGTTTTGTATGTGTCCTCGAGGAAAACTCTTGCATCATCTATATGGACTCTCATCCTATCTGATGTTGAAAAATTGAAGTACTCGCTTGCCAACTCGAACACCTTGTCGTTGATTTCCACATTATCGATGTTTGAACCATGCTTCACCGCAAGCCTTCTTGAATTAACACCCATGCCAAGGCCCAAGACTAAAACATCATTTATCTTCGGGTTCATAAGATAGCTTATTTCGAAGCAGTCCAGGTATTGCCATCCTTGCGCAGTCGACAACTCATTATCCAGCACCATCACTGACATAATCCCCCCGTTTATGTAGAAACTCCGGGTATTTCTATTATCTTTTACAGACAATAATCCATATAGGGAATTGACATTCACATTCACGGGACTCGAATAATTTCTCGTATAATCTGATGAATTTGCGAGAATAGTTTCGTGTTGATTGGGGTAAGAGCTGTCGACGCTTATAAACACGAACAAAATGATTGTCAATATTCCAATTGTTGAGAATATAATGCTGCGTTTTGAAAGCAATCCAGCGGTTACAAATAGGATAGAGCTCAAAAGGAAGAATATGTTGGGTAATGAGAGCACCAGAATCAAGATAAACGTCGCAGAGAAAGTTCCTACAACGCTCCCAATTGTCGAAATAGCATAGAGGTTTCCTGAAAGCGTTCCAATCTTTCCGATGTTTTTAGCACGCAGTTTGATGGCGAAGGGTGAAACCATTCCCAAAAACAGACTTGGTAAGAAGAAGAGTGTTACTGCTGAAAACAGTGGGGAATACATTCGCGGCAGTCCGCCGAATAGGGTTATTATAAAGAAATAAGTAAAGGGGATTAGAGTGATGAGTACTGCTGCTAACAATATCAAAAACGACAAGAAATGCGCTTTTGGTTTTTTATCCGCGAGCTTTCCGCCGAGGTAATAGCCTAAGCTCAGCGACAGTAGGATGACGCCTATGATTGAGCCCCAGACATAAACCGTGCCGCCATAATAAGGTATTAGTAGCCTTCCGCCGATTATTTCGAGCGCCATCAGTATTGCGCCACAGATGAATACGGTTAGTTCTATCGTGTATTTTAACATAATACCATTCGGTGTTTTTTAATCAACTAGTTGGGTGCGTTTTGTTAACGTACTCTTTGCATAAGTGCTTTTTCTACGAAATTGACCAGATCTCTATACTGCTTCTGGGCCAAGCCATCTTTTTTCATTTCTGCAAATTTGGCTTTCTGCTCGAATTTGGTTTTTAAATCAGCGGCTCTTTTTTGGATCGAATTTATTTTCTCTTTATCATCCTTAACAGCTCCGCGCGCATGTATTCTGCCCCAAAGACTATCCCATTCAGTGATGATTTGCTTCACTTCTTTCACTGCATAGTCTCGATCCGCATTTATTGTTTTCTTCTTTATTAGTGAATTTATGTTTTCCAGTTTCTTAGTCGTTGATTCTTTTGACCGTTTTTCTCCAAGTATTTGTTCTTTTACGGTCAATTGTCTTTTCGGAAGTGGACTCATGTAATCACCTACTAATACGAATATATTAGGAGGCAGGCTTTTAAATATCATTACGTAGAAATTGTATCACCTATTTTATGTTTAAAGCGAGGTAGGGCAGCCTGGAGTGCCCGTCGGGCTCATAAGTCTTTTAATCAAAGTAATTTTACGTTACTGAGGAACCCGAAGGTCGTCGGTTCAAATCCGACCCTCGCTACTTAAAATGATAGAACTTTTTCTCAAAATCGACTATCTTCCCGCGCTTAACCATAACTCCTTCTTTCTTCAGAATCGCGATCTTCTTTGGCACGCCACCTCCGAAGCCGCCTATCGAGCCGTTGGACATAACCACTCTATGGCAGGGAACCCCGGGTGCATAAGGATTGACATTCATCAGCTTTCCAATCGCCCTTTGGTGGTGGCCAGACGCGCGTCCAAGCTCTTTGTAAGTAGTCACGCGACCCTTGGGCACTTTCATCAAAATTTTGTAAATCTCTTTCATAACATCCTCAATAGTTCTATGGCTTTGTCGGCATCCGGCTTGAATGGAAAAGACTGAAAAAATGTTTTGAACTCTGCGGAGTAGTTCATGAAATTCTCCAATAAACCGCGCTCTTTCTCAGAAAAATTGAGTCGATATAACTCGATTCTCATTTTATCGCGCTCCAATTCGCATGAATAAAGAAAATTCAGGATGGACCAGAAAAAATTATCGACTTTTTTGTCTTTTATTAGGGGATAGAATAAGGTAATC
>JAVHRC010000038.1:0-1094 GCA_036171435.1 Candidatus Aenigmatarchaeota archaeon | reverse complement strand
CAAAATGCGTCCGTGACCGAAATGGCGAGGTACCAGACTTTTAATCTGGGTCGGAATCCGACAATGTAGGTTCGAACCCTACCGGGCGTACTCCAATGGAGATGGTTGATTGCGACTTCTATCACAACGCAATTATTATTTGGGCATGGGGGCTGCTTGGAGTGGCCGTCTCGTTGTCAGCGAGTACAAACAGGAGGGTTCGAATCCCTTCACGCCCGCAGTGGTTCGATTTTTTTCACTTTTTTTGATGTTTTTATCTAACTTTCCATATTTGTAGGAAACAATTGGAGAAAACATTAAAAAAGGAAATAGAGTTAAAACGAGAAAGAGAAGAAAGCAATTATTCGTAGATAGATTCGGTGGAAAATGTAGTATTTGTGGATATGATAAATGTATGGATTCTTTAGATTTTCATCACATAGACCCAAATAAAAAAGAATATTCACCGAGTTATCTAATGAATTTATCTATTGAAAATGCACAAAAAGAATTGAAAAAATGTGTTTTAGTTTGTAAGAATTGTCATGGAGAAATACATTCCGAAAATTATAATTTTGATATTATTATATCTCGATATATTATGGAATGGCATGAAATTGAGTGTGAATTTTGTCATACGAAATTTTCAACAACCGGTGCAGGAAGAAAATTTTGTTCGGATAAGTGTAGTCAGTTATCGCAAAGAAAAGTTAAAAGTAGACCAACTAAAGATGAACTGAAAAAATTAATTAATGAAAATACTTGGACTGATTTAGGTAGAATGTTTAATGTTAGTGACAATGCAGTAAGAAAATGGGCAAGAAATTTTAATCTAATATAATGGTTCGTGGGGCTGCATAGTGTGGCCGTCTGCCTGTCACGCAGAATACCAGATGGGAGCGTTACCCATACGGACCGCTCAGCTGTTAGTAGTCTGATAGACAATGAAATGATAGATGTAGATACAAATGTTTGGCCAACAT
Source organism: Candidatus Aenigmatarchaeota archaeon (assembly GCA_036171435.1). GTDB lineage: Archaea > Aenigmatarchaeota > Aenigmatarchaeia > Aenigmatarchaeales > DAIDAN01 > DAIDAN01. The sequence goes on along the minus strand of JAVHRC010000038.1, from coordinate 132 downwards.
TATGCCTACAGAACATCGTGAAATCCAGAGTATATTTAGGACGAGGACAGCATGGATTTTATACCAGTACGGGTACGATTTTTATTTGGCGCATGGGACTGCATGGGTAAGTGGTCGCTGGCCTTTCAAGCC
>JAVHRC010000037.1:0-1101 GCA_036171435.1 Candidatus Aenigmatarchaeota archaeon | reverse complement strand
AATCATCTTTATAATTTACTATTTCTATATTCTTTCTTATGAAAGCAATCTCCGCCGTTATCGTTACTATAATGCTTCTTATGATTTCCGTTTCTCTTATCGGAGTGTTCTATGTTTTTTCTTCCACGATAGCAGGCTCTTCAACTTCTTCAGGCTCGGCACAGGTTTCGCAATTAACATCGCAATTTACAATGTGCATGAGAATCGACAACATTAACGGCAACAAGATTGACTTGCGAAACTGTGGAAAGGGAATTATTGAGAATAAATCATTGGTTGTTACGATGGATGACATGAAACTTGGCGCAAGCACTTTGACAATACAAGAAGATAGTTCCGGAACTATTAATGTAACAGGATTGTGGCAGATAGCTCCTGGAAAACATAATTTGAAAATATCAAACGGAGCAACATTCGCGTTGGCGCTGGTGGATGTGCAGCCTAACAAGGACGGGCTGGTTGGAAGCTGGAACTTTGACGAAGGCTCAGGAACAATAGCTGCTGATGGTTCTGGAAATGGTAATATGGGAACACTAAATCCATCAGCCTCTCCTCCAGCCAGAATTAATGGGAAGTTTGGCAAGGCACTGCAGTTTGACGGAATCAACGACAATGTCACCATTCCAAAATCAAACAGCCTCAAGCTAGATTATTACACGATTAGTTCGTGGTTCAAAATACCTTCCGCGGGTTTGAATGGAAAAGAAAGTAACATTGTAACTGACCGCTCCGACGGATGCACCAGACCGAATTATCAGCTTGTTGTAGGAACCGATAACATTATTGCCGGTTGTTTTGTGGCATATAATATCGACCCACTCAATCATACTTGGAGATGCATAATTTCTGGCGTTGTTGTTTCTCCGGATATATGGTACCATGGAATGCTTACATACGATAGGCAAAATCTAAAAATATATGTCAATGGCGCATTGAAAAGCGCAGGCGCAGTAACAGATGAGCCGGATAAGAGCCAGAATCAGTATGTTGTAATTGGCGGAACCGGGTGTGTTTATTCCACTATAAACCAGTATGCTAACGGCGTTATCGACGAGGTTCGAATCTGGAGCAGGGCGCTGGCACCAGACGAAACCGTGACAA
>JAVHRC010000036.1:0-20990 GCA_036171435.1 Candidatus Aenigmatarchaeota archaeon | reverse complement strand
TGAGGCTCAGCATCTGCGGAAAAGACGACTTGCTGAAATTCCAGAAAGAAATAGGGTTCCTGCATCCTGCAAAATCAAAAAAGCTGGAGGAGGCGATAGGGTCGTTTATGAAATAATAATCTCTAATTCTTTTCAAAAGAGTTAAAAACGTTTGATTTTTTCAGAGTTTTTAGTAGATTTTCTGAAATCTTTTGATATTTTGTCTGTAGCTCTTCAATTTTTCTATGACATGCTTTTATTTGATTCTTATCCCTATTTAATTTTTCTAATATTTCACCTTTAAGTTCATAAGCTTCGATAAAATTTTTATCAGAACTTAGAGCTTCTTGAATTGCATCCAAAGCTCTTTTAAATGATTGCTTTGTATTTTTCTTTGCCAAAATGATTGCTTTTGTATAATGCAATCTTTTGTTAAGAATAGATTTCTTGTTTATTTTTAAAGCATCTTCAATTATTCTTAATGCTTCACTGTCTTTATTTTTCTTTTCTAAAAGAACTGCTTTTGAATTAAGATTCAAAATATTTCTTGAGTCTAAATTAATTGATTTTTCTATAGCTTTCGATGCATCGTCATATCTTCCAAGATTTATAAAAGCTATACCTTGATTTGACCATCCTAAAACATTGAAAGAATTTAAACTAATTACTTTGGTAAAACATTTCAAAGCTTCTTCATTGAATTTATTTATTTCTTCTTGAATTTTATTAGAGCATGCCTTTTTTGTTAGAATATGACCTTTCGTATTCCAGATAATATCAAAAGATGGATCAGTCTCTATAATTTTTTCTACTATCTTTAACGCAAAATCATCTTGCGTTAAATCAGAAAAAAGATTTGCCATGGCATCCCATGTAGTCTTTGATTTTGGTTTTAAAGTAAGGGTATCTAAGAAGCAAGAAAGAGCTTCTATATATTTTCCATCATTATTCAAAATTTTGCCTTTATTATCCCTAGCCAGAATAAATTCATTATCTAATTTTATTGCGTCATCTAAATATAACAAAGCCTTTCTATTTTGACCTATCTGATATAGATTATGAGCCATTAAATTCAAAGCTATTTTATCATTTTTATCTATTTTTAAGGATTCTTCACAACTTGCTATAGAATCTTCGTACTTTTTCATGCGTTCAATAACTATAGCTTTCATATTTAATACGTTTTTATTTTGTGGAGTTATACTAAGTGATTTATTTAGATATTTAAGAGATTCATCCATCGCACCAACATAATAGCATATATTAGCAAAGTTTTGATATGTTAAAGCTCTAAAAGTGGCATCATTATTATTTGAAACGCTTTTAGCGTCAAGAATATCAAGGAGCTTTATTAATTTTTCCACTGTGTTTAAGTCACCGAGTTTGGTAACTTCTTCATCGATTTGTTTCTGAATTTCCGGTTGTACCTTTATGTTTATTTGAACTGTTTTTTTAAAGTCGAATACTTCATTAGGATTAACTACATTTTCACCATGAAAATAGGAATAAAGAATCTCAGGCCTATTCCACAGTTTATCTTGAAAATCTTTATCTGTCCATTGACGAATTTTTAAGCCAGTTTGTTCTTCTTTTTTCCTTACGAAATCCTTTGCATCTGTGGTAAGATAACTATTAGAAAGTATAATCAAATATGGTATCTTCTCGGCGATACACCAATCTATTGAGGTTGATATGTCGCTTACTCCTATACCTGAAGAATATAATTTACATTGAAAGTACCATGTTTCTCTTGCATTGTATCCGTCCGGTTCTATGGCATCCCTTTCAGCTTTTATATCCCGTCCTTTATCCCTCCCGCCTTTCATCCATTCAAGATTAAAGAAACCTATACTTTTTACAAGAATATAAGATAGCTCCTCAAATTCGGTGGAAGTGAGTGATAATAATAATTCATTAAGCCTGTCATATCTAATCATATTTTCACCAATTATTTTTCCATCACAAATCCAGTATCACCTGAATCGTCCACAGTCCCTTTTCCTCCTTTATTTCCATCAGATGGTATGTTATCGCCTTGACCTGGTTGCGCAGCCCGATGCCGTCCATTTCCTGCCCGCGCGCTTTCGCGGTTAGTTTGTATTTTCCTTTTCCAGATTTCGGCTTTTGAATTTTCACGTCAAACTCGGAGAACAACAATCTTTTCGTATCCTGCAAATACAAAAGCTCGGAAAGGAAATCAAAAAGCAAAGCCTGCAAGTCCTCGCTCTCTACTTTTATTTCTTCCGTTATTTTCGGCTTAATCCGGCTCGCGTCCGAGATTATGTCAAACATCGCGAAACCCGCGTTCGCGAAAGCCTCCTCCAGCGAAGCGCCGAAAGCGCGAAAGCACATGTCCGCTGTCGCTATCTCGGGGACTATCTCGTATTTCTTTTGCTTCATAAGAAGAATTATCAGGCGGATTATTTAAGTCCTCTCTTCACAACTCCAGCGGCTTGTCCTGCTCGTACCGCTTTCCGGTTTTCAGCGCGGTTTCCGCTTTTTCCAATTCCTTGCCGAGATAAGCCGCGTGGTACAAGTCAGAAATAAGGCTAAGCTTTACGATTGTTCCAACAATTTCTTCCGCTGTCTTTCCGACAACCCTGCAATGGACTTTCGCTTCAGCGCCGTAGCCCATATAATGCTCCGCGACAATCTCCATTTTTCCGCGGTCCAGCGAAATTAGGAACCATCCCGCCTTGTCAAGAGAAATATCCTTTACATGGTCAAAATTCGCGGGAATCGTTTCAATCTGCCTTATCCCGATAGCTCCGCCTTCATAGGCTCCCGGGTCGCGCGCGATGCAGTTGTCAATCGCTTCCTCAATCTTTTTCACGTCAATAATTTCTATCAGGTCAATAAGTTCAATTTGCTTGTTGAATCGTTCTATCTCTTCCTGCGAAGTGTTCTTCAAATAAGGCATCGCCCCGGCTGCGCCGATAATATTTCCGTCTTTCACGCCGTTATCGCGGATGCACTTGAAAGCCTGGCCCACGAAATGCCCTTTCGGTTCCGTGCCGCACAAAACCAGAAAGCGAATGTTCGGATTTGAGATGAGATTTTTTATTACCCTTTCTATCCCGACATTTTCAGTAAGGCAGCGGCCCGTTATTGCAGTTTTTGCGACAGGCAAAATCATGTCCACTTCCTTCAGCGTGCAGACAGCCACGCAACTTTTTGCATCCCCGACATTATAAAAACCCGGCATCGGGGGCCATCCGCTCGCATCGATTTTTTTTGGCATAAAATCACTTTCAACTAAATCTTCAGCAAACTATTTATACATTGCCGATTTCTTTTTAGAAAAACTTTTAAGCAGGCGCAACAAAGATTGAAGTGCTTCTGAAATATGTTAAAGTGATATTATGAGCTGGTTCAAGGATGTATTCGAGAATGCCGCGGAAAGGTTCGTGAACAACCACGTCAAGGAGCTGTATCCGAACACGTGGGCTGAATGCAAGAAGTGCGGGCGCGTGCTCAAGAGCGCTGACGCGTTGAAAGAGCACGTGAAAATGGAACATGAGTAAGTCAGAGTATTGGTCCCGTCGGGGAGATTTGAACTCCCAACCGCTCGGTATCAAATATCGGAGTACAGGCTAATCACACAAAACCAGGCTTTGTGTTGAGCAATGCTGAACGCAAAACTCTACAGCCGAGCGCTCCACCATTGAGCTACGACGGGTCTGAAATCTATTATAGAAAGAAACCTTATAAGTCTTTTGAAACGCCCGCAGAAAATTTCTTACTCTTCTTTTGCGCTCTCGGAAACTTCTTTGCTTACAATCTTTCCGCCCGCCGCCTCAATCTTGCGCTTCGCCTCTTCCGTGAATTTCGCCACCTTTACGGTAAGCGGCTTTGTTATTTTTCCCGTAGAAAGAAGCTTGTCGTAGCCAAGTTCCGAGAGATTGATTTCTTTCTTTCCTTCCGAAATCTTGTCGAGCGCGCACAGGTTTATTGCAACTTCGACATTCACCCTTGAAACGCGCTGCGGAACCGTGAAGCCATGCCTTCCGAAATGGTCCGGATCATTGGCAAGCATCCACATTTTCTTGTGCTTCAGCAGGCCCGCCATTCCGTGCCCGCCTTTCGAGCCTTTTCCGCGGTGCTTCTTCTTCGCTCCCCAGCCGTGCAGCTTTGAGCCGCGCTGCTTTCGCACCTTTTTTTTGAATCGCATTACCATAAAAATCAAATCATCTTCTCAAGCAATTCGTTTATCTTTTCGCCGCGATAGCCCAGCTCGCCGCGGGGAAAAAACTGTTTTATTTCCCTGAATCCGCCCGACGCGGGAGTGAGCCTGAACACGGGCTTTATTGATTTTAATTTTCCTTCGGTCATAGCTTCCTTGACTGCGTTTTCCGCCTCTTCGGATGTGAGCTTCCTGCTTCCGATTCTTCCCCTCTTTATTATCATTTCCCTCAAAACTTTTTCGCTAATCTCGCCGAAAGTCAGATAGTCCTTTGTTTTTTGCAGCATGCCTTTCGAGCTGTCCGTGACGCGTATCAGGACGCAGTGGTTTTTCCTGTTCAGGCGCATCATTTTAAGCGTGTCCTTCACTTCTCTCCTCATCATGAAGGCGCCGCGGATTCTGACTGCTGCCATAAGCTTTCCAGAAAATGCGCCTTTTTTCTCCGGATGCACTTCCTTTTTGCCTTCAACTTTTTGTGTTTTCATAAGTATCACGACATTATCAATGAATTTGAAATATGGTTTGCGATTCATTCTGCGCCGTTTATATTTTTTCGGATTGGATTTTGTTATTTTGAATTTATATTCTTTCTTTTTCGCAAGCGTTTTTCTTTTGCGCACGAAAACGAAGTTTTCGGCGCCCCTGAAAAGTTTTTCTTTTCATGGGAAAAGAAAAAGGCTTACTGCATTTTCCCTTCCGTCAGTCCGACAATCTTTTCCTGCCCTTCCTGCATCTTGAACCTGTCCAATTTTTTCAATGCGTCAAAAACGGCCTTGATGAGGTTTATCCTTGACTGGGTCTGCCCGCGCGTCTTTGACCAGATGTCCCTGATGCCCGCCATTGCCATTACTTTTTTTATCTCATCGCTGACGCACAATCCTATGCCGCGCGGCGCAGGCTTCAATTCAACTGTCACAGAGCCGCTCTTGCCTGTAACGGTCAGCGGGATAGAGTGCGCCTTTGCGCAGGAACATTCCCATGAACCGCATCCCCGCCTTATCGGCATCAGATTTAATTTTGCTTTTTGCAGCGCCTTTTGCATAAGTTCCATATGTTTTGCAGGCGGCCCCGATGCGAAACCCAAGCCGACAAACCCGTCCTTGTTGCCCGCGACGATCAGCGCTGAAGTGGTGAACCTGCGGCCGCTCTTGTGCATTCTTGTTGTCCTTTTTGACGGCGTTCTCCTTATTCCTCCGCCTTTTCCCGTGCTTCCTCCTATCATTATTATTTCGCTTTCCAAGTTCGGTATCAGGACGTCCACTATTTCAGGCTCCGTTATCCTGCGGCCGCTGTTGAAAACTTGCATTATGTCCGTTATTTCCTTTGACATGACTTTCCTGCCGAGCTCGGTCTTCGGAACCCATGAAATTTCATCATTTTCTCTTGGATTTCTCTCTCTTTCTTTTGCGCCCTCTGTCGCTGTTACAGTTTCTTCCACTTCCTTTTTCGCGTCTATTTCCGCTGTAATCAGCCCCTCTTTCGCAATATTGTTTGCAGCGTCTATGTTCTTCTCTTCAGCCTTCTCCTGCTTGGTCTCCTTCCTTGGAATGTTCCTTTTCTTTTTCGCTTCTTTTTCTGCTGCCATAAAAATCACATCAATATTTAATGAATTGATAACTTCGGTTTTTTATTTTAACTTTCTTCTTTTAATAATGCAATTATCTCGCTTCCCCTGCCAACAGCCATCAGAGCTTCTGAAGCTGCTGCAGAATTTTCTGCCTTTTTCAATACTCTCATTGCTGCTTTAAGCGCTGGAGTTTCATACTGGTTGTTCGATATCGGTTCTATTCCATATCTTTTTAAAGTTGCATTCACTTCATCCATTCTTTTTTTGTATTCGATTGAATCCTTTTTCCTCATTTTCTATCACTTTGTTATTTTTCTTCTTTCAAAATCTTTTCCTTTGTTTCCGTAAATTCCTTTTCAATGTTTTTCCTGTCTTGTATATGCTTTCCCGAAATGCGCTCTTCCGAAGGAAGGATTTCTTTCGAGTGCGGCACCGACAATCCCGCGTCAATGGCGCCTTTCACTGCCGCGTAAATTCTTGAGCCTTTCGTGCTTGTCTGCAATCCCAAGTCGAATACCGTTTTCTTGACGCCCGCCTTCTTTGCGCGCGTTCCCGCAAGCAATCCCGTGAGATAGGCCGCTGGAAGGTTTCCCAATCCGCTTTTCCATCCAAACCCGCCAAGCTCCGCCGAAAAAGCGGAAGCCATTGTCTTGTCTCCTGAAACTTCAAAGCCTATAATCTGGACCCTTATATTATCCAGGCTTTTTCTCACTACAAGCCTTGGAACGCCGGACTTCAGGAGCGCCAGCCTCTTCTTGTAGTTTGTCTTTTGCAGCCTTCTCCTTTTATGAAACATTCTCATGAAAATCACGAATTATAATAATGCCAATATGCTGTTTTATTTTTTGCCGCTGTCCAGCTTTTCAGGGGTTTTCATCATTTTATTTTCCGCAGGCCCCGCGATTTCCGCCTTTTGTTCCGCGTTTTCTCTTGCAGCATTGATCTTTTTTATCATTTCTTTCAATTGCTTCTTTGCTATGTCCTTCCTGCCTTTTTCTGCAGCCTCAAATTCCGAGAGGGAAACATTTGCAAGCTTGTGCTCTTCCAAGTGGGATATGAGGTGGTGCTTGCTCCTGAACATTCCTCCTTTTATCTGCGTGTAAATAGTTCTATAATTGGAACCTCTTTCCGATTGAGACATGCTTTCAGATGCTTTTCCAATATGCGCTGAAGCTTCGCTTCCGACTCCCTTCTGCAGTTTGCCATCTTCTTTTAATGACTTGAGAAGGTTTCTCTGCGGCCTTATAATCTTGAGCCATCTTTCCTTTTTTCGGGCCCTCGCTCCGATAGCCCCTTTCCTGCTCCCTGCCCCGCTTCTTCTCCCTTTTGCTTTTTGTATCATTCTGGCTCTTGGACCAAGGCGCAGGGATTTCTTTTCGGGGATCTTTCTTATCAGCTTGTCCTTAATCAGGCCGCGCACGTCCCTTCTCGTGATTGCATGGCTTATCTTTTCCCCTGTCTCCGGATTCATCCAGACGCGCGATTCCCCGCATTTCATTATCTCCGCGGCGATTCTTCTTTGAATTTTGAGAGTCATGCTTATCACAACATTATTGCTTTCGTTTTGTCAAATCATATCATGGAATTCCTGTCCTGTTTCATTCCCTGGAACAAGAGTCCGAACTCGTGGAATATCGTGTTGCAAGACGGACATATGTACAGCTCCGGCTTTTTCTTCCACATCTTTCCTGAAACGCCGCACGCGGGGCACTTGTTTTCGCCGACAACCATGAACATTATTCAACCTCTCTTAATTTTTCATACACTTCCGGCAAAAACGGGTTTGTTGACAATGTCAATAATTCAGATCCGAAAAATTTTAAAAAATACTCTTCAGCATTTCCATTTCCTTCTGGTTTGGATATATCTCTTTTTCCATATTCAATAAATTTTCCAGACATTGTCAGTCACATTTTATTTATTTTCCTGTTTTGCTTCCGCCTTTCCCGGATTGAGCACGCGGATTTTCATTTCCGCGGCCTTTCTTATTATTTCCATCTTCTTTTTTCCTCCGACCGCGGCAGCGATTCTTGCGCATCCCGTTTCCGGATTTATTTTCTGCAAGCCATCCACGTTGAAAACGCGCGTTTCCGAAAGTCCCGAGGGGTGGAATCCTTTCACGGACAATGGCGAGCCGTATCCGGCCTTGGGCAAAAAGCCCTTTCCCTTTATGTGCTTCCTCAGCTTGTTTCTCTTGCCGATTGGCGCGCGCCATTTCATTCCAAGGCTCGGAAACCTGAACCAGTTCTGCCTCAGAAAGTCTGGCTTCTTTCTTTTCATCTTCCTTCGAAGGTTCATCTGGTTTGATTTGTTTTTCATGATTATCACAAATAATTGTTTTTCATTTCTTTTTATTGCGTCTCTTTCCATCTCGGGTTTGCGCCGAGCCTTTCGCTCAAATGCCCGACAGTCTCGTATTTTGACTTGATGTCATCAATGCTTTTTGATGCCCGCTCTCCCGCAACGTCCGCCTTTCCCATGACTATCTTGAGCCTTCGCAGCGCGTCCATGCCCCTTTTCTGCCTGTGTGGCAGCATTCCGCGCACAACCCTCTGGAAAATCCTGTCTGGCTGTTTCGGGTAAAAAGGGCCCTTGTTCCTGTCGCCCCGCTCGCGTTTTTCCTTGTACTTTTGGAATATCATGTCAGGCTCGCCTGTTATGATTGCCTTCTCTATGTTTGTCACCGTGATGTTCTCGCCGTTCAGCAGTTTTTTCGCAACTCCAGACGCAAGCCTTCCCAGCACTGCGCCTTCCGCGTCAATTATTATTTCCTTGTTTTCCGGCATGATAATCACACATTATTCAATATCTTACAGGCATATTACGTTTTTATCTTCCATTGCAAAGTCCGATATTGTTTTCTGATTCCCATCAGCAGCAAAATATAAGTCCGAGTTTTTTATGTAAAAATCCTTAATCGTTTCCCCTCCGATTTTCATTTCTTCAATTTTTGATTGCGAACAAAAATACCGAAAAATCAGGTTAACATAATTTCTTGCCAGAGTCTCATTCATGCCAAAACGGTTTGCGATATTTTTAATCATCTCGGTTTTATAATGCCCCCTTTCTTCCAGCATATTGTCAATGGTTGCGGCAATCCTATATTTTACTCTTTTTCTCATAATCAGCACATTATCCTGACGCCCGTTCCTTTCGGGTTCTTTTCAATCAGATGCTCTATTGAAACTATCTTTCCTCCCGCCTTCTCGATTTTTTTTCTTGCATCCTCTGATGCGCTGAAGCATGCCACCGTTACATGTTTTGAAATGATTCCGTCAGCCAGCAGTTTTCCCGGAATTATGACATCCTCTTTTGCGCTGCATGTCCGCTCAAGCTTTGATATGTTGACGCTCGCCCTGCTTCTTGAAGGCTTTGCAAGCTCGTTCGCTATTGCGAGCATGAAGCCTGACTTTTCCTTGTATCCCCTGCTTCGCAGCTCCGCTATCATCTTCTGCAAATCCGGATTTGAAGATCCTGTTCTTTGTGGCATAATATCACTTTCCTAAATGCAGACTTATCGCATTTGCTATTTATATCTTGATTTAGGTGGAGAACTATTGCTTTGTAATGTTTATATTCTTTTATTTGTGGGTTTTTAATCTTTAAATTCATGGTGCGGGGGAAGAGATTTGAACTCTCGGAGGGACTATCGTGGAGCCTTTTTCTTTTAGCGGATTTTCTTCTTTTCCGCTTAAGCGCTTTTCTTGAAAGAAAAGGGCTTACCCACAGGATTGCTTATTATTTCATCAAAGCTTTGAAAATCGGCTTCTCAAAACTTAAGCGCCAAATCTTAAGTATCACACAGCATGCGCCAACCTGCGCCTATTGTCAATATACACTGAATGCACATTTTAGACCTGGCTTCCAGCCAAAAATTTCCGCAATACGAATCGCGGAAAAGGCTCTTGGCTACCCCCGCATATATGTAAGAATATGATTCGGTTGCAAATTTATAAAGAAATCTTTACAGTTTCCCGACCTGCTTCTCGAATTCTTTCGCCTTCTTTCCGAGGACTTCCGCAGCCTGCAAGACTATTTCTTCCGGCTTCAGCGCGGAAACGGTCTCGACAGTGAAAACGAATTTTGTGTTATCGCCTGTTATTACCAAGGCTCCCTCGGGCTTGCATGTTTTCGCGCACTCGGAGCAGATGTCGCACAAAGGGTCAATTTCAACTTTGCTGCCGCTTATTTTTATTGCGTCTTTAGGGCAGGCGTTCATGCAATCTTCCGGGTTCTCCACTTTCCCGTTCAGTTTTGCAACAGGATAATACTTGTATGCCGCGTTCGCCGCCTTCCACTTTGCATGGGTTTTTCCGAGCCCCAGCTGCGCTGTTGCCTCGAATTTTATTTTCTGCCCTTCAAGCAATTTTACAATCGGCGTGTCAGGAAAAACCGCGTGAACAGCCTTGTCAGTTGATTTCATGTCTTTTGCATATACAGTGCAAGGCCCTTTCTTGTCAATCACGAGCGTTACCTGGCAGAGGGAACAGCCTTTTCCCTCGCACTTGCATTCATTCGGCAGGTTCATCGCCTTTTTGTCAAATGTCAGCGGAATCAATCCCAGCCTGTGCGCCACAACCTCGTCAAAAAGCGCGGAATCGTTTGCAGTGAACTCGACTGTTTCTACTGCCAAAGCCGGCAGTTCCACCATCATTATCCTTCGCAGCGCGTTCGCGAACTGCGGATTGCTGTCTTCAAGCACAAAACTTATTTCGCTGTCTGTCTTTTCAAGAACTTGTATTTTCATTTTGTCACCATAATAATTTTATCAAAAATATATTACTTTTTAGTTTTTAATCTTTCACTAACAGTATTGAATATAATTGGTTTTATACGATAAACAGGTTCGCTTTCAGTTTTGAAATATTCATTTTCTTTGTCTTCTCCTGTCTTATTTTTCTTATTTTGTTTATGAACTATATCAAAAATTCCTGCTGCTTCACAATTATCCAAAAAAGTGAAAATATCGCCATAAGTAAGTTTCTGGGGAGCGCTTGCCACGATTTCTGTTTTACGAACATATCTTTCGGGTTCTTTCTGGATCTGCAAAATATATTGTATTACCTTTTTTCCATTTTCGTCAATTTTTTCTAAAAAATTATCCGCTTTAATTTCTGGTGTTATCGCTACGGTCAAAAAATCACCTTAAACTCTCCTTCCTCTTCTTCCGCCGGGCCTTCTGCAGCTGTCATGCGGAACCGGAGTGACGTCCTCTATTTTTCCAATCCTCAAGCCGGAGCGCGCGAGAGCGCGGATGGCGGGCTGTGCCCCCGCTCCCGGAGTCCTTGCCTTGATTCCGCCTGGCGCGCGAACTCTTATGTGAACGCCCGTTACTCCTTTTTCAAGGGCTTCTTCCGCGGCTTTTCTTGCGGCAAGCATGGCAGGAAAAGGCTCGCCTCCGTCCCTTGCCTTGTCAGTCATCATTCCCGCGGTGTAGCGCGCAAGCGTTTCCGCTCCCGATATGTCGGTAATATGGACTATGGTGTTGTTCGCGGAGCTGAATATGTTGGCAAGTCCCCACCGCTTTCTCATTTCAGGCCTCACGGATGTTTCCTGCGGTTTCTGAACGGAAGCATGTTCCTTTTGCGCCGGATGGTTTTGCGTTTGATCGTTGTTCATAATAATCAACAATAATATTTTTGAATTTTTCCTAGTTTATCTTTTTCATTCCTCCATTTTTATTTCTGCAACTTCCGCCTTCTCGTTCTTTTCATGTTTTCCTACCTTTTCTATTTTCGATTCAGATTTCTCCGACTTCTCTTTTGCAACAGTCTTCTCCGCTCTCGTCACTTTCTCCGGCTTTATCTTGCTTTTGTCGTGGAATGCTACTGTCTTTTCCTTTTCAGAGTCAACAATCATGCTCGGCCAACTTACCTTTCTTCCGTCCACCACCACATGTCCGTGCACAATATATTGGCGCGCCTGCGTTAAAGTTGAGGCAAGCCCTTTCCTGTGAACGATTGTCTGGAGCCTGCGGTCAAGAATGTTGCTCACTTCAAGCGACAGGACATCATCAAGCACCGCGCTGTTGGAAACAAGCCCGAGTTTTTTTATCCTGTTTAGAAACATGTCTTCCCTTGCCTTGTCTTTCTTTGCCTCCAATTCCCTGGCAGTCCTTCTGAAAACCCTGAGAATGCTTTCCGCTTTCCATATCTCCTGCTTCCTTCTCAGCCCGTAGGCGCTTAAAATTCTCCTCTCGATTTCTAGTCTTGTCCTGTCCCAAGGCTTGTGCGGCTTCTCGAATTTCGGAATAATTCTTCGCATGATTATCACAACAATATAAATTGAATTAATTTCAGCTCTCAAAATCATTTTTTTATTTTCCGAACAGCCTCTCAGTTTCTAAACGGATTTTTACGCTCATCCCATAATCAGATAATTCTAATCTGCAATGTCTATATGAAGGCTCTTCCAGTTTCTTAAATTCTCTCGGACTTGCCATTTTCTCACACTGCGATTTATTTCTTTTCCTCTTTCTTTGCAGGCGCTGCTGCGGATTTTGCAATAGGCGCTCCGGCGGCTGGCTTTGCTCCGGCTGCGGGTGCTTTTCCTGCAGCTGCTCCTGCCGCGGGTTTTGCCCCAGCCGCAGGCGCAGGCACGGCTCCCTTTCCTGCAGGCGTTGCTCCTTCCGCTGCTTTTGCAGGCGCTGCCGCACCCCTTCTTGTCACTCCTACTTGTATTCCTGTCCTGAACGAGGAGCGCGTGCGCTGTCCGCGAACGGGCTGGCCAATCTCGTGGCGCACACCCTTATAGCATCTTATTTTTTTCATGAAGTCAATATCAGTCTTTACTGCCAATGTCAATTCCGATTCGACAAGATGGTGGGATTCTCCCGTGAATGTTTCCCTGACGCGGTTGACCATATGTGCGGGGAATCCGTATTTGACGGGATTTTTTATAACGTCTTCCAATTGTTCGAGTTGCTCGTCGGTAAGCGAGCCTATTCTGACGTTTCCAAACCCCGACATTTTCGGCGTCGCATTTGCAAGAGCGTATCCAACGCCTTTAACCTTCAGAAGCGCCTGCTTGATTTTTCTCGTGCCGTCAACGTTTGTCTCGCAGACGCGGACTATTCCGCGCACCCCCTCAATCTGCTTTTTCTGCGCCTCCCTTTTCGCGGAGTGCTCCTTCTTCTCCTGCTCAACCCTCTTCTTTTCCTCGAGCCTGCTCTCGTCCTTCACTTTTGAAACGTTCTTTCCCACATAATCACTCTCAATAAGTGTTAATAATTTCAAATAACGGCTTTCTGATAATTGCTGACTAACCTTTATAAACTTAATTCTAACGCAAGAAAACGCTTACTCGTACTCCCGCCAGATGTGGTTGCATTTCACGCACTTGTAAAAGCGCGTTGGAGCCTCGTCCGCGCTGCGCGTCTGCTGCATCCACCAGAAAGCCTCGGTGTGCTCGCATTTCGGGCACTGCTGCGTTGTCTTTGGGAGAACCTCAACCGTGGATTTCTTGTCGACAATTACAACGTTTGCGCCGGTTTTTTCCGAGTGCGTTGTAATATTGAATCCCGACTTTTGCTTCACAAGCTTGCGCTTCCCGCAGGTTGCTTTTCTGCAGACAAGAATGGTTGTCTTTCCGCCTTTTTGGGGCATCATAAGTCCTCCGCATTTTTCACAGAATTCAGGCATAAGGTTTCACCATAAATCATATTTAAGAATTGTCAAAAAAGAGCAGCATTCACTCTTTTACTTTTGTATACTATTTAAAGGTTATTTTACTGCAATCTTGCGTTAAAAATCTCTGCCACACTTAAAACATATTTCTGGGCTATTTGCAAAATTCCAGCGGCTGGTCTATGGTCCCGAAAATTTTCATCGGCACCAGTTTTACCCAGCCGAGATAAGGCATCTTAAACAGCGCCTTTCCCTTTATTTGCGAGCTTTGAACGCTTTTTTCGAACGGAAGCTGCCCGTTGTTGTGGTCGCCCTGCGTCTGGTAAGTGCCGTCGTCGTTTATCTTTGTCACTCTGTGGATTATCGGATAATTGTAACCGGGAACGTCATAAACTATTATATCCCCAACCTGCGGGGTTTTGTCGCCAGCCACGAGAAGCATATCGCCCCTGTCATAGAACGGGAACATGCTGCACGAGACGACATCAACAACGGGTGTTTGCGTGTCAAGAGCGAATCCGAGCCCGATGTTTATTGAATAGGCGATTATGAAGCCGAGAACTATGTAGACGATATTTCCAAACCATCCGTCCGTCAGGCTGTGCCATCCTTTTTTGATGTCGCTGAGTTTCATAGGAATCAATTGGAATATTGATTGTTTGGAGTTTATAAAAACCTACGCCCTTCCCACGGATTCGCCGAGAACAAAGCCGGAGGCAATCAAATGCGCGACGCGGAGCGGTTCCGGCATCGCCGCGTGCTTCGAACTCAGGCGGATTATTTCTTCCGCGTCATTCGCTTCAATGCCGCACTTTTGGAAACAAAGTCTTTTTCCGCTATGCAAGTGGGCATAATAAAATTCTCCCGCGCTCTCAACGGCTTTCAGCCGCCTTTCATAATCGGGGAGGCTTTTCATTCCGGCCTTGAATTTTTCCAAGTCAGGTTTTTTCCTGTTCACAACGATGACTGGCAACCCTGTCTTTTTGCAAAGCTCCTTTATGTCAACAACGTTGTAACCGCCGAAAGTTATCCCGTCAAGCATTATTATTCGCAAGTCCCCGTATTTGCTTTTCATTATCACGTCCGCTATAACACCGGTAGAGTCAAAGCCGTCAATGTCAACTTCCGTTTTCAGGATGCCGTCAAAGAAATTCCCGCCGCGGAAAATCACGCCAACGAGAACAACTTTTCCTTTCTTGCGGAACTCGAACGGCCCGTCGTCCCACCCGATTATGCGGATTTCGGATTTGATTAGCATAAGAAGTAATGCAGCTCAGAGAAAATAAAGATTATAATGTTTATCTCAAATCCATTGTAACAGTCTCATCAGGAGCGAATGCCTTGTTCCAGATGCGGAGTTCGTCTATTGCTTCGCCCGGTATAGAATCCACGCAGGTTGGAGTATAAACGCCAACGCCAATCCATTGAATCTGCCCGTAATCCCCTCCCGCGGTCAGCGAACCGGATGCCGCCTGTTTGCCGTCGATATACATTCTTGTTGTGAGCGTTGTCTTATCGAAAACAAATGTAAAGTAATGCCATACGTTAACGGAAGGCGCAGTATAAGATAGGTCATTATTGTCTCCTGCGACAGTTCTTATCTCAACGCGGTTGAGCACGTTCCATATGCTGCAGGTGCCGCAGCCTGTTACGAAAGCAGATGCAAGGTGAATCCGAGTAGAACCTGTATTTACAGGCACATTATTCCACCATGAAACGGTGAAAGCGCCGCTTGGCAAAGTCTTTATGGAGTTTGGAAGAACGTTTGTATAAACACCAGCATTCTGGTTTAAACAAGTGACGCTGATAGTCGGGTCCATTTGAACAGCTTTTCCGAATTTCCCATCCACCCAGTTAACCAATGTCTTAACGTCAAGGTTTACCCCGTTGCCGCTTCCGTCATAAGATTTGTTTCCAGAACCCTCGTCAAAGTTCCATGAACCAACCAAGCCGTCCCTATTGGGCTGCAAATCAACAAGAGCCTGCGCGAACGCTGCTCCGTTTGATATTTTCAGGTTGTGCTTGCCGAAAGGAATATTCCATAATCCTGTTACATTGACTGTTCCGGTTTCATCCTCGTTAATCGTCAGAGTGCTTGCTCCCAGCTTTATGCCATCCATTGTAACAACAAGGGACTTGTTTTCTATCATTCCTTTACCGCAGTTTTTCAGGTAAACCTTGTTTCCGCTAATGCTGTCAATCTGCATGCAATATGAAATCTGCGTTGTCAGCTGGGAAGTTTGCTGCGAGCCTGAACCAGTTGTTGTGCCCGCCAGCGTTGATGAGAAAACATAGAACACGCCAACCAGCGAAACCGTAACCATGAGAAGCATTATTGTGGCAATGACAGTGGAAATGGCTTTCATATCAAAAAGATTGCGAGTTAGGAATATAAAGATTTTATTTCGCCGCGCTCACGATTTCTATGACATCCCTGTTTTTCAGCAAATGCTCCGCGCCGATTCTTTTTCTGGTGCGCACGTCTATCGCGTAAAGGAAGTGCTTTCCCAAGTCCGTGTGGATTTTGTTAGCGAAATCCATTGCAGTCGAATTTGGAGGAAGCAGAAAGCAGTCGGGCAAAACATTTCCTTTGCTGTCCGAAAGCTTTGAAACGCCTCCTGGAAAGATTGCGACGTATTTCAGGAATTCAAACACGGCTTTGTCAAGCGTTTCCTGCACTC
The DNA here is from genome assembly GCA_036171435.1 of Candidatus Aenigmatarchaeota archaeon. GTDB lineage: Archaea > Aenigmatarchaeota > Aenigmatarchaeia > Aenigmatarchaeales > DAIDAN01 > DAIDAN01. Next base: position 4,955 of record JAVHRC010000036.1, on the reverse strand, counting down.
CTGTGCTGCCGAATTTTTCCAGGACGTTTTTCTTTATGAATTCCAGCGCGGCTTTCTGATGCTCGTTCGCGCCTGACTTGATTGTGAAATTGCCGTCTCCCGGCAAATAATCAATCAAGCCTTTTTCAGCAGCCTGCCGCAGCGCAACCTCCGAATCCGCGGAGCAGGAAATCATCATCAATTCTGGAAACTGCTTTTTCAATCTCTCATAGTTCTTGTCCGCTCCGGGCACGTCTATCTTGTTGCACGCGAAAACTATCGGCTTCGTTTTTCTCCTGAAATAGATTGCAAGATTTTTCAAGTCGGTTTCGCTCCATAACATTGGTTTCTCCTTGTCGAGATTCAGCTTTCCTATCGCCTCTTTCACCATCTCCTGCGTTATCTTGAAAGCGGAAAGTTGCTTTGCCAGAGATTCTTCAATGTCTGCCTTGCTCTGCTGTATCTGGCGCGAGAATTTTTCCCAGCCTTTTTTCAATATTGATAAGTACCATAAGTCAATCTCGTTCTCCAGAAACCGAACATCGTTCGCGGGGTCGTAGCCGATGGCGGCTTCGCCTTTTTCGTTAGTTGTTCCCGAAACGTCAAGCACGTGTATCAGAACATCAGCCTGGTTCAAATCGTTGAGAAACTGGTTTCCCAATCCCTTTCCCTCGTGCGCTCCGGGCACAAGTCCGGCAACGTCAATCAAGCTTACCGGTACATAACGCGTTCCGTTCTTGCAGTATCCGACGCGCGGATTGCACTGAACTCCCAAATCGCGGTCAACGCATTTCACGCGAACATAGCCGACGCCAGTGTTAGGTTTTATCGTGGTGAACGGGTAGCTTGCTATAGCCACGTCCATCATCGTGGCTGCCTTCATGAAAGTGCTTTTGCCGGAAGACGGCTTTCCAACTAATCCGATTAGCATAAATATCGAAACAGACTTGTGCGCAGAATTATTTAAACGAAGAAAAACCATGATTGTTATGTCTTATCTCGCAAAATACAAGAAGAGCGATTTCAAGAGGCTCAGTTGGGAAAAGTACGGGAAGATTCTTGAAAAACTTTTCGAGAAAGTAAGCAAATACATAAAAGAGAATAATATAGAGATTGACGCAGTCGTGCCAATATTGAGAGGCGGCGCATTTCCAGGAACCTTTCTTGCTGCAAGATTGCATTTGTTGCGCATACTGCCGGTGCAGTACAAATACTTCTTTGAGGCGCACGGAAACGCAGTTTCCGGCGGAGCCGAAAAGCGAAGCTTTTCGTGCCGAAAGGAAATTATCCTGAAGAAATTGTTTGGCTTTTTGAAAACGGACATCAACAAGGAACAGCCTGTTTTCCTTTTGGTTGAAAACAACCATTGCTTCGGCTTGACCGCTCAGACTGCGGCAAAGGACTTGAAAACGGAATTTCCAAATTGCAGAATAATCTACGCGTCTGACACCATGGATTATTCATATCAGAAGAACGAACATGCGGAAGCGATTTTTTACGGAGAATTGACAAACGATACAAAAACTCTTTCGGAAGAGGATGCGAAACAGAAAGGAATTTCAAACAAAATGCATTTGTATCCGTGGGAAAATCTGGAAGAAGAATGGACAACCGTGCAGGGAGAGCAGTTCAAATACGAGGACGTCGAGAAAGTCAGCGCATCTTCGGAAAGCAAGGCAAAAATAAACATGGATGAACTGTAGATTAGCGTTTCTTTTTGTGAACCTTCTTGACAGCGATGCTGTAGGCTATTTCCACGAGCTCGATGGAGAAAAGGACGATGTTAAGATAGAAGAACACCGCGTTTTCGATTTGCCAACTGTACACAAGCAACAACAATACGCCGAAAATATTCATGGTTGCGAACTTCAGGTCTATCAGGCTCTTGTGCTTTCTTACCGCCTCAAGAGTTTCATAAGCCCACGAGAGTATTAGCACAATCCCGCCAGACGCGCCGATAACAACAGGGTCAACCATGCATTCTTATTGAGAAGTGCCGTATAAAAACTTTATATCCGTAATTATACAAACTAACTTTATATGAACGGTTGTCTTCAATATAATTTTAAAGAGGTTTCCATTATGCATTCCAAGATATGCGACGCCTGCATCAAGTCGGAAGTCTTTTGCAACTCCTGCCAGAGAAAGATTGACAGCGGGGAAGTCTCAAAGCTGGAGCTTGACGTTTCAAAGTTCCTGTTCGGGCTGAAGGACAGGATAAAGAGCCTCGAGGAGGCGAAAATCATAAAGGTTCTTGACGGCCACGCAATCATAATCATAACGGAAAAGGGGAGCGCCGCGAAGATAGTCGGAAGGCAGGGCTCGGTTGTAAAATTGCTTGCGAAGCATTTCAACAAGCCCATCCGGGTTGTCGAGGCTGACGATGCAAAAAAATTCATAGGCAATCTTGTTGTCCCTGCTTCCGCCACAGTCAGCGTGGCTTATGCAAACGGCGCGGAATGCTACAGGATAAGGATACTGAAAAGCCAGAAAAACAGGCTTCCGCTTGAGGCGAGCGAGATAAAAACCGCAGTGAAAGAAATATTCAACAAGTCCGCTGATGTTTTATTTGAGTAAACCCTGTTTAATTGATATGCAGAGGTAATTGTTATCGAAATTAAAATCGTGAAAATAGGCGTGCCGAAAGATTGCAACCTTGTGATAGGTCAGGCGCATTTCATCAAGACTGTGGAGGATTTGCACGAGGCGCTGGCGGAAACAATACCGAACGCGAAATTCGGGCTCGCGTTCTGCGAATCTTCCGGACCATGTCTTGTCAGGGGCAGCGGCAATGATGCACAGCTAAAGGCTGCGGCGGAAAAGGCTGGAATGCTTCTTTCCGCAGGACACGCGTTTGTTATCTTGCTCCGCGGCGCATATCCTGTCAGCGTCCTGAACAGGATAAAAAGCGTTTCCGAAGTCTGCAATATTTTCTGCGCAACCGCGAACCCCGTCCAGATTATAATCGCGGAAACCGAGCAAGGAAGGGGGATACTCGGCGTGATAGACGGCTTCAAAACGAAAGGAGTTGAGACGGAAAAAGACAGGCATGACAGGAAAGCGCTTCTAAGAAGGATAGGGTATAAATTGTAATTGGTTGAACTGCAATAAAACCGTTATAAATGATATAACCTGAATATAGCTGAAGGCATATTTAGAAATTCTTGAGCATTCATGATTAAAAGGTAAATCATATGAATAAAAAAATTCTAATTTCGGCAGTAGTGCTTGTCGCGATTATTATTGCAATTGCGTTTTTTGCATTGCAAAGCCCTTCCCGCGACCAGGAGGAAATGAACAATACTTTAAGCAGCGAATGGGCAAATTCAAAGAATGATTTAAGGAACGTTAAATCCGCAATTGTTTACGAAAGCATCACTGAAGGTCCGCCTATCGGCATAGAAAGAAGCACAGATGAAATCAATAATATACTTAATGATACCCGCGCGGCTTTTATTTTCCGCGGATTCTGGAGATGGGGCGTAGTTGTCGAATCGCCTCAGGATGTCCCGCGTGAGATAGCTGATTTTTATGCAGAGCGTACGAATATCAAGCCGGAGCAGGTTCCGCTTTTGGCCGAGAAAAGCGGATATAATTACGCGGAGCTCGAAAAAAGAATTTCGGCAATAAAGAAAGAAAACTCCGGGATCATTTTTGTCGGCGCGACCGGAGCGCAACGCGTTAATAGGATTGACAGAAATGACAAGACCGGAAAAATCTACAGCCAAAATGAAACATGGGCAATGGCGCTCGACCCTCAAAAGTGGAACATCCAGAGGAATGGCAAGCCGTTCACGAAGGAAGAATTCCAGGCGCTGTTTGCCGATTGGCATGGATGGACGGAATCAGGACAATATGATCCAAGTAAAGTCCAGGCATATTTTCCAGATATTACGAATCCGGATTATCAGGAACTTCTTCTTAGCTGGGCTTACAGACAGATAGACGCCGGAGCGGATGCCATTTGGATTGATGGCTTGCCGCAGACACCTTTGATTTATCCTTTTGTAAAAGATGTGAATCATCCTGTTATCAAGGATTTCTATGAAGCCAGCCAAAAAATCATAGACGAAATTCATAAGTATGGACAGACAAAGGGAAAATATATTTATGTCGGAAGCTGGGGCGTGCCGCTTCAATTTATTGAAGGGCTTCCATATGCTCCCGCTAATATTGATTTTGTGACAATAAGTCCTACTGAAAAAGAAATTCAGGAAAGACAAATAAATGAGAGTTATGAAAAAATCGCGAATATAAGAAAGATATACGGCAATACTCCGGTGTTCGCGTTTATCGACTGGGGTATTGATCCGTCGCCAACAACGGTTTTCAGCCAGACATTAAGCAAGGAAGAGCAAAGAGAAATGTTGCAGTTTCTTGATGAGTCATTCGCAAAAAAAGGCGTTAATTTTATCTATCCGGTCCATGGCGGATATCTCGAGCTTAGCGCGAAGAAACTCGCATTCGGCAAATACAGGAATTACGATTCGCTGGCTCCCGAGTTCGACACTTTTGATACGATAAAAGAGCTTGCACAAAAGAAGAAGGGAGAGTAATCATGAATAAAAAACTTATTCTAATAATCATTTTATTTAGCCTTTCCGAAAATAAAAAAACTCATAGCCTACAACAGATGGAGCGAGAACGAGTCCGCGACAATAATCGTTAACGCGGGCGACAAACCCGCTGATGCCGTTGTCAAAAACAAGATTCAACGGAAATGCCGTAACCGTTTATGATTTGCTGCATAACGAAACATTTGCAGGCAATCCCGGCGAACTTAAAGTCCGCTTGCCTGCGTACGTCTCAAGAATATTGACTGTTAAAAGCGAGTCATAAGGCCAGTTTAGCCTTGCAAACTTTATATCCTAATTCTTTTCATTGCCTTCTTATCTTCTCCACATTTTCGACAACGCCGTCCCTCAATCTGATAATCCTGTCAGCGTGCCTTCCCAATTCCTCCTCGTGCGTTACCA
>JAVHRC010000035.1:0-1110 GCA_036171435.1 Candidatus Aenigmatarchaeota archaeon | reverse complement strand
TTACGCTTTCTTTTTTGTTATTTCAATGCAGACGCCTGCAGCAACTGTTTGTCCTGCATCTCTAACTGCAAATCTTGACATGAATGGATTTGATTTCTGTGTTTCCAAAGCAAGATTCCCTGCTGGCTTAATTCTAACTTTAGCAACATCTCCATTCTTTAAGAAATCAGGATGATCTTGAAGTACTTCCATATTAGCAGGGTTAATCTTAGCGATTAATTCTACAAACTGGCATGGAACTTGAGCTGTGTGAACGTGGAAAACTGGTGTATAACCTTTAGCCAAAACAGTTGGGTGGTTAATAACAGTAATCATTCCTATGAATTCTTCAACAACAGGAATAGGTGCATTTGCATCGCAGATAACATCTCCTCTTGCAATATCTTTCTTTCCAACCCCCCTTATGTTTATTCCAATATTATCTCCTGCATTTGCTTCTGGTATAGCTTCATGATGCATTTCAATTGTCTTGACTTCTCCATCAATTCCAACCCCAGTTCTTCCTGGTAATACTTTGATTTTCTGTCCGACTTTCATTATTCCTGTTTCAATCTTTCCAACTGGAACTGTTCCTATTCCTGTGATTTCATAAACATCCTGAACAGGCATTCTCATTGGTAAGTTTGTTGGTAATTCTGGCTGTGGAAATAAGTCAAATTGCTGTACAACTGTAGGTCCAGTGTACCAAGGCATATTTGCAGATTTATGAACAACATTATCTCCTTTTAATCCGGCACAAGCAAGGAAAGTAACCTTTTCAAGTTTGTATCCAACACCCTTCAAAAGCGTTGAAACTTCTTCCTTAACTTTCATGAATCTGTCTTCTTTGTATCCAACAGCATCCATCTTATTGATTATAACTGCAACATTCTGAACTCCCATAGTTCTCAAAAGCCATAAGTGTTCCTTTGTTTGTGGTTCTACTCCTGTAGGGGCAGCAACAACAAGGAATGCAGCATCAGCCTGTGAAGCTCCAGTAATCATGTTCTTAACGAAGTCTTTGTGTCCTGGTGCATCAATAATTGTAATCTGGAATTTGTTTGTAAGAATCTTTCTGTAAGCCAAGTCAATTGTAACTCCTCTTTCTCTTGACTCTCTAATCTGGTCCAT
>JAVHRC010000034.1:2533-4781 GCA_036171435.1 Candidatus Aenigmatarchaeota archaeon | reverse complement strand
AATTGACGCAGCATATCGAAGGAAAAAAGGATATCAGAAAAATAGACGGAATCGCATGGAAAGACGGCAAAAAGATTTTTGCAAATCCGAAAACAAAATTCATAGAAAACCTTGACAGCATTCCATTTCCTGCGCGCGACCTTCTTCCGATGGAAACGTATTGGAGCCGCAAGGAGGCGCACGGCCCCATGAGAAGCAAATACACGCCGATATTCTCCTCAAGAGGCTGCCCTTTCACCTGCTCATACTGCTCAAGCCCGATTTTCTGGCAGAAAAAATGGAGGCCGCGCTCGCCAAAGAACGTGGTTGACGAGATAGATTATTGCATTAAAAACTTTGGCATAACAGATTTTCATTTTGAGGATGACAATCTCACTTTGAAGAAAGACAGGATAATAGGAATCTGTAGGGAAATAATCGACCGCAACCTGAAAATAACATGGAACACGCCAAACGGAATAAGGGGGGACACTGTTGATTTTGAAGTGCTTCACTGGATGAAAAAGGCGGGATGCATGCACATAACAATCGCCCCCGAGACAGGTTCGGGGCATGTCCTGAAGTTAATGAACAAGTCCGTGAACCTTGAGCACCAAGTGGAGATTGTGAAAATCGCGAACAAACTTGGAATGAACACATGCGCTTTTTTTATAATCGGCTTTCCCGGCGAGAACATGGAAGACAGAAAAAAAACAAAAAAATATATCGGCAGGCTTGCCGCGGCGGGGCTTGACGAGGTTGGCATATTCATCTTCACTCCGCTTCCCGGAACAAAAATTTTCGGCAAATACAAAAATATTTACAGCAGGAACTGGGAGAAATGCATGGTCACAGCGCCGCATTGGAGAAAGGACTACAAGGATTTGCAGGATTACAGAAAAAACCTTTACATGAATTTCTTCAGAAACCAAGCTGTTTACCATCCGAAAAAAATACTGAAATATGGGAAGAACCTGCTCATTGGAAGGCAGGAAACAAAGACCGATCTTGTCATGAGAAAAGCGTTTGGCAATCTCAGGAAAAAAGTTTTAGGCTGAGCTTAAAGCATTATGATGAGATTTTTCTTCTTGTATGAAATTCTTCTTCATGATAAATTCTTTCTTCCTGACAAGACAGCATTTGCGAAAAAAGCAAGGAGCGCAGCAAAAGAAATTATGTAGAAAATTGCGTATCCGCCTATCGGATTGTATTTCATCTCCAGCACGCATGCGCCAGTCCTGTTAATTTCCATTTCCATAAAACCATATTTGTCCGGCACAATTTTGAGCGGCTCGCCCGAGATTGAAGCAGTCCAATAATCGTCGTAGCTTTCCTTTACAAGAAGCGTTCCCGGCGAGCAATCAAAGCTGACATTCAGAGTGTTTCTCGCCCTTTTGACGGCACTTTCCGCCGGTTTTGAATCAAACTCTATGAAGCTTGATTTTTGCGCGAGCTCGAAAATGATGAAATGCTCGGTCTCGTTTGTCTTGATAAAAAAGCTGCTGCCTTCAAAATATTTTGCATATTCTGGGAAATTCCTGTTTACAACAATGCTGTTCACAAAGCCTGCGCGGAAAATATCCGACAGTTCCGCGGGCGTGCTGTTCAGCGGGCTTGTTATTTTCTGGAAGAACGCAAATCTCTTTTCCCGCATTCCGTCAACTATCAGGTACTGGAATCTCATCCCGTCAATTATCTCGCGCCCGTATTTCGGGGCAAGGTAGGACGAGTATGTGGACTTCGGGCAGCCCGCCTTCTCGCAGAAATCGTATCCGTTCGGATAAAAAATCATCCTGTCCTGGGACGCGGGCACCTCCCAAGTTTCATACCCTGCGGTGTTCACGCCTCCGCGCAGCGAGTAAAACGAGAAGGCAAGCATTGCCAATGCCACAATCACAATCACGAAAGCCCATTTTCTTTCGGGAAAGATTTTCGCGAACAGGAATGCCGCGGGTATTGAAACAAAAGCCACTATCCGAAAATATGACGAGAATGCGACTATCAGAAGAATCAGGACAATCGCGGCGGCAAACGAAAAGAAGTCTTTGTCCTTCCTGAACTTAATTGAAAATATAAGAAGCGCCGCGAAAAAGAAAGCGAATCCCGCAAGCTGCAATGCGCCTATGTCGTTTATTATCGAGCCTACCACACTGAGATTGAAAGAGCTTTCTATAAGTGAATCCCCCCTGTATTCCAGCAGGAAGGGAAAAAGCCAGAACGCGGAAATCATAGCCGCGGCAAGAAATGGCTTCCATACGATTTTCCTGTA
>JAVHRC010000034.1:0-2433 GCA_036171435.1 Candidatus Aenigmatarchaeota archaeon | reverse complement strand
GAGAAAAATAAGACGGCTGCGGCTTTTTGCCAGTCCGCAAGATGAAAATCCTTTATCAAAAGCAAAAACGCCACGGGCGCAAGCAGGAAGAAAAAATCCATTATCAACTTGTACGCGATTATGTCTCCAGCAAAGAGCGCCGGAAAAGATGCCATAAGATAAGCGAGCGGCGACACATACTTTATCAGCGGATATCCGCCGTGCCAGAATTCAAACCATCCGGCATCAAGATATTTTGATATGTAATTGACAAGCGTTATATGCCCCGTGAAATCCGAGCCGCCAAGAAGATTGTCATTTATCTGATAGGAGTACGCGAGCCTGCCGCCGACTGCTATTATTACGGCTATGAGAATTATTTTGCTGCCGAGGCTTCCGAACGCGTGTTTCATGGTTTTAGATGTTAACCAAGCCTTATAATTTTATCCTATTAGCAGGAAAACTGTCATGCTTATCAGGACCTGCAATCCCACCAAAGCCATCACAACTTGCCATTCTTTCATCGGCCGGATTTTCATCACAGCATGCGTAAGCGAATATATTTTCGGATATGGCGCCTTTAATGTCCCGTTCGGCTGGAGCACTCCGAAAGATTCTGCTGTGTGTCCCAACTCGATTCTGGAACGGATTTTTAGGGCAAGCTCGACAAACCATAAAATAAAAACATACAGCGCAAACTTCTCCATGTTGCCGATTATCGCAACCACCGCGACAACAGAACCGATTGCATATGTCATGCTGTCCCCCGGCATTATCCTGGCGGGATATTTGTTGTACAGCAAGAAAGCGAGAAGCGCTGTGGCGAACGTGAAGGCTATCATTGCAGCCGCAACGCTTTCGTGAAGATATGCATAAGCTCCCAGCGTCGAGAGAAGCACAATTCCAAGTCCCGCTTCAAGGCCGTTCATTCCCGCAAGTATGTTGGTTGCGTTTGACGCGCCGACAATCGCTATTGGCACAATTAAAAGCGGATAGAGAATTCCCACGTTTATTGAACCAAGCAGAGGCACTGCAATGGAAGTGTCCCCTGCCATTATCGCCATCAGCGGGATTGCAGCAGGAAGCGTGAGAAGCGGTTTTTGCCATTGCTTTAACCCTATTCTTTTCATGTTCCCGAATTTGTCTATCCTGCCTGCAGACCTTGTCAGGCTGCTCAAATCGTCAAACATTCCTATTATAGTTATGATAAGAATCGTTGTTATCCCAGCAAAAAGCTCCACCAAGTTTTGCACTTCTCCGTACAAAAAAACCTTCACCCAGATGTAAAAGAAAATTCCCGCAAGAAAACCGGTGAGGACAGCGGGACCTCCCATCTCCGCTATTGTCGGCCTTTCCCTTTTCTGTATGTCCTTGCCTGTGATGCCCGCGGCTTCAAGGAAGCGGATGAATTTTGGAGTGATAAAAAGCGCCGCAGCAAACGAAACGATTACCGCGAGCGCCATCGAAATCGAGACTGGCATATTTTATTGATGATTCTCCGATTATTTATGCTTTATCAGAAACGAATAAAATAAATCATACGCCAAAATTCATCTTTATAATTCTGCTTTTCTCATATCCATTATGACTTTCGAAATCAGCATTCTCGCGGCGTTTGGCGCGATGCTTTTCTGGGGAATCGGGGATTTCTTCATCCAGCGCTCCACGCGCAAAATCGGCGACACCGAATCGCTTGCGTTTATCAGCATAATCGGCGCGCTGGGCCTGTTTCCTTTCGTGCTGCCGGAATTGTCCACGCTCTTCACGATTCCGAACATTGCGCTGCTTTCCTTTATCGGCGTGATAGGTTTTGTTGTCGCAATGATTAATCTTGAGGCGCTCAAGGAAGGGAAACTGTCGGTGATAGACGTGATACTGGAAATAGAATTGCCGATAACGGCAGTTCTCGGTTTCATGTTCTTTAGGGAAAGCATTTCGCTTATTCTAATAGCAATAATTTCCATTATTTTTATTGGGATAGTTCTGATTTCGGTTGATTCCTTTTCCTTAAAGAGAAATTCAAAAAAGATTGAAAAAGGCATCCTGCTTGCGGTTATTACGGCAGCGGGAATGGCTCTCGTTAATTTTCTGACTGCTTTCGGCTCGAAGGAAATCTCGCCGCTGATGGTAATCTGGCTGCCTTGGGTTGTCATTGCAATAATCTCATTATTTTTCATAGGAAGAAGGGAAGGCTTCAAAAGGCTTTTTCATAACGGGCTCAGGTTCAAGCGCATTATCCTTGTTATGGGAGTCCTAGATACGCTTGCATGGCTTTCTTACGCTGTCGCGCTGGCGGAGAATGGGCTTGCAATCACAACAGCAATAACGGAGAGCTATCCGGCCATTGCGATTTTTCTCGGCGTCTGGCTTAACAGGGAGAAAATCCTTCCTCACCAGTACGCCGGCGCCGCGCTCGCGCTGATAGCGAGTGTCTCGCTGGTGTTTTTGGTTTGA
>JAVHRC010000033.1:0-4794 GCA_036171435.1 Candidatus Aenigmatarchaeota archaeon | reverse complement strand
CCGGCCAACTTGTCGCTGCCGGAAGATATTGCGAGGCTCTCCATCTGTTAACGTTTGTTACCCCAGTTCCGCCCATTAGAGCCATGTCGCCTTGTTCTTTGCACGCGTTGTAGTGCGCTAGGATGTTAGCCGGTGTTGGACTTCCAGTGCCGTAGGTGGCTCCGACGATGCGAGCCCAGGTAGCTGCTGAACCTGCTGCTGCGCCTAAGTGTGCAGAGTCTACACCTGCCAGTGGCTCTGTGTAACCAGCAATCGCTGTTCCAACGCCAACCTCGACGCCTGCTCGATAGATGCGGAGCGTGCCAGTGTTCGCATCGTAAACAGCAGTGATAAGCAGTACAGTGCCGTTCGCCGCGGCGCCTGGGGCAAAGAACGGAGTAAACTTGTTCACACCCGCACCATCCATGCACGAAAAGATCCACGATGCGGCTGATGTTCTCAGAGAGAACCCACGAGACGATGCCGCCCCCGAGATATACACATGAACCGAAGCGTTCGGCGCTGCTATTTGGTAATAAGCCAAGCTAACATAGAACCCGGTAGCGCTTCCTGGAAGAAATACGCCAGCATCTGTAGCGTAGTAATTCGTTGGCGATAGGAACCCCTGTGTTCCTTTTACATTTACGGCGTTCAAAGCTGTCAATTCTCCTAGCATGCGTTCAATTGGTTCCATTTCGGCGGACGTTAGGGCACGATTGAAAACAAGAAGTTTGGAGATGCTGGCGCCAGAACGCAGCGCGCCGCCGACACGGGAGAATAAATTAAGTTTTAGAGACCCCATACTGCCAGAGTTGTCAGCGGCCGTTACCAAAGTTATCGGACTGTCATATCCGTTTTTGCGTATTGTAGCGGTTTCCGCCGTTGGCAGTGCAAAATCAGAAAGAAATGACCAAACGGCAGGTTCATTGGGTCCAACACTGCTTGAAGTTCTATACCTGGTTGGGGCTACATTTCCACACACGGCACTTAAGATGCTGCCGGTAGTCCCTGTATTTGCAGTATATATTGCAAACGATCCTGCTTCGCTCGCAGTTGACGTAATGCCGTTTGCACCATACTCAATTATGGCTTCTCCGCCGTTAACAACAAATGGACATTTGGCAATTATAAATATTGTCACAGCAGTTGACCCGCTTAATTGAGCGATGTCAGCAGTGCTTGATAGGATATCCGTGGTTCCATTCCCGGTAACAGAAGGCCACCCATTAATAGCACTATCTCTTGTGGCAGTCCCGGTGAAGTTATAGCCATTTTGTCTATCGACCCAAGAAGTAATAGCGCCGGCAGGATTATCTCTGGCGTCTAAGTTTATAACTAATCCAGGTGTATGAGTAGCATATCGTTCAAGAGAACGATGGATCATGTTGTATTGATTTTGGGTTGAGTTGTTAGGCATAGATCAACCTAGCCCTGACCCAACGCTCCCAGAGACTCCCCAGCCTCCTACTTTGCCATAACCATAAGAACCAGAAAGGGCTCCGACAGTGCCGTAGATGGCGGAACCGGTTAGAACTGGGAATCCTCTTGGCTCAATCATTGTAAGGCCGGCATGAATAGAGAAAGCAATAGAACCGGAAGAAGACATAACGAATAAAGATTTAGTTCTTACGTTTGTGCTAAGAGTGGTCTGTGGTTCAAGAAGAAAATAGTTTGAGCCAGAAACACCGTTAGCTGAATAGCCTACGCGAAGAGAGCCGCCTGTTAAGTCCGGAGCGTTGTTTCTTACGGTAATATTGCTAGTAACCATAGGAAAGTCAATTTGAAGGCTGGCGGTTGTAACATTTGAAGCAGTCACCCAAGGCAAACCTGATGCCATATATTCTGCTACATTTGCTTGCCCGCTGGATGGATAATTGAATGACATTTATGTTTCTTCCTTTTTAAGAACAGTTTTTCTTTAACTACCTCCTAATTATGCGGTAGGAAGAGTTATCTCTCGTCAAAAGGAACATTTCTATTATGAAGATTACCATCAAGCAATTAAAGCAGATTATCAAAGAACAAGTAGAAGAAGGCTGGAGCGATAAGGATAGCTCATTGGATAACGAGGAAACGGAATTGTCTGGCGTTCCTGGACAAACATTGTGGGTCGTTGCCACTGTTGATGGGCCAGAAGAACAAACCATTTCGTTTGAAACAGACACAGGTGAACTTAAGTGCTGGCCGAAAATAATTGGAATTTACACAAGTCGTGAGAAAGCGTCTGCCGCAGCTTCCTCGGCAAATAAAAGTTCTGGTCCTGATGATTTTGAAACAATCGTACTCGGCCCTATTGCCGTGAAATAATCATAATAAGTTGAAGACCGGCTAAATTAAATGATATACATCTATATTTAGCCGTGATATCATTAAGTTGAAGAAGGTATATGCCAATATATAGCGTCCTGCGAAATATAAAGTCTTTATCACATAAAGCGTATAATGTCCCAGATCCATATGGTTATCCAGTGACGAAAAATTCCCAAGGTAAGTGGGTTTCGTCCGCTAGACAGCCGATTATGTTTATCGATAATTTAAAAGAAACTGTGCTTCAAATAGACAAAGCTCTGGATAAAAACGATTTTAAAGAATTCTCCAAGAGTCTTGGGAATTATCATTATATTCTGGCCGAAAGCTATATTCCGTGTCTTCTTGACGAAAAAGTGATGTTAATATCAAAGAATTTCCTCCAACCTATTACTTTTTAATCAATTGAGTTGATAATATAGTTTGATTATGTTAGAATAGAAGCATGTCTAATAATCAATATTCTAAGTATCGTCCGCATATATACAAACTAGATTCATCCCGCATAGGCTGGCGGGTATTTCCAGAGGAACCAGATGTCATAAAAGAGTATGGCAATATTCACGTTAAGTGGACAGTTAATCTGCCAGTAGTTAACAGCTACAGATATCGACCTGTATTTTTACATATGTCTGTTGACAGTGGAAAAACCTGGAAACAGTCTGACGGTTGGTATGGCCTTTATAAAGCTCATTTCCATCCCCACACTGGATGGAATAAAGAAGGATACAAAGAAACTATTCCTTCTATCCTCGCCTCCAAGGAAAAGTTTATTAGAGACCGTGCCAGGGCTGCGGCTAAGGAGCGTCGAGAGGCCTTTAAGAAATTACCGTCCACGCAACAAGCTACGATATTGGTCAATAAGGCTGTATCGAGAACAGAACGAACTGAGCGTCTACAAAATCAAAAGGGAAAATCAACTAGTGCTGCCATGACACAACTACTTGAACTCGGTCCTATTTTAGTTAAGCTTCGTGACGAAATAGACGCTACATTGAATACTATGGGCAATGGTGGGATTAATAAAGAGTTTCCTTATTACTCAAGAACCTGTCGTGAGTTTAGAAATACACAATATTACATAGAACGTATACAAAAGCACATTAAACGCTGTCAGGCAAAAGGAAAAGGGGTAAAATAATGGCACATCGTCCAACAAGTTTTTACGATACATCAACAGGATGGAGAGTGTTTCCAGAAACAGAGGGAGCGGTAGCGGTATTTGACAATATTCATTTAAAGTGGGAAGCTAATAAGGACAGTTGGGCTAACACTCAACATATCATATATCTATCAATAGATAGCGGTCAAACATGGCACAAAGGAGAACGTTTTTCAGTTGTTTTTGAAAATGCTTTTCCAGGAAAGTCTTTTTATTTTCTAAATGACCGAGACGAAATTTTAGCGCCAATTCTCAATGCACGTGAAGCATGGAAACGCCAACGTGTCAAGGAAAGAAAGCAAGTGCTTGACAGCGCTTCGCCGGAAGAGAAGGAAGCCAGACTTAAAAAGTTTGCCGAGGTTAAAGAACAAAAACGAATTCGTGAGGAAAAATTGGCAAACGAAAGAACTGTTATCGCCATGGATCATATGATCAAGTTAGGACCGGAGCTAATCAAACTTAAAGAGAAGGTTGAGCATGTTGTTGGACTTATGAGTAAAGGCGGAATTGATAGACCTATTGTTCAACATGCCTCAAAACTATGGGAGATAAAAAGAGCCAATTATTTGTTAAGTCAATATGAAAAATATTTTATGGAATGCCATAAAAGGACAGGAAAGTGACGACTTTACGGAATTTATGAAAAGAAAGCTGGCGAGTTTTACGGTCAGAAGTTCTGTATTGTAGCAATAAGTAAGCGTCTCGATTTCAAGAAACCAAATTATTTTAAAGCCTTGAAATAAAAGAAGAAACATGATATCATATTTATGAATCCTATGACTAGAACAGAAAAATTAAAGCCGGGAACGCTAGTCCAAGTGGTTGAGAGCGAAGCGGACAAGTATGATTCTCGTACAAGAGACTACGGGGGCTACGCTCAGCTAGATTATGCTAAATGGGGAGCCCCAAAGCAAATTTGGCCGTTCAAGACTGCGGGCATGATTGTTTCTATGAATCTTCGTTACGAGGGCGATCCGTATCCAGAATATTGCGTGCTTGTTGGAGATCGGTATTTTGAGAGAGTTCCAACGAGATATATCAAAAAGATTTCGGCGGAGAATGAGTGATGAAAATCAGGCGAAAGTTTCATGTTGGACAGCTTGTAAGGTTTGTAGATCGCCATCGCCGGCTCGCCAGAGCCGGCGAAGGCTGTGCAGGCTGCCCTGCGGGAACTCCGGCGGCGAGAGTCGCTGGTGATTCCTGGCATTGCGCTCCAGGAACTGCTCTCCAACCTGCGGACCCCCGAACAGGTGAGCCGGCTCCGAGCGGCCCTGGCACCGGTCCCTGTCCTGATGGCCGTGGAGGAGGACCACCTTCTCGCAGCGGAACTGACCACTGCTTGCAGC
>JAVHRC010000032.1:0-4885 GCA_036171435.1 Candidatus Aenigmatarchaeota archaeon | reverse complement strand
TTCCGCTTCCTTCGTCAAAATCCCAGCTTCCAACAAGCCCGTCAGGATTTGGCTTTACCTCAACAAGAGCCAGCGCGAATGCTGCGCCGTTTGATATTTTCAGGTTGCGCTTTCCCGGCTGGATTTGCCATAATCCTGTTATGTTCACTGTTCCGCTATCGCCCTCGTTAATCGTTGTTGTGCTTGCCCAGAGTTTCACGTCATCTATTGTAACAACAAGGCTTTTGTTGTCTATCACGCCTTTCCCGCAATTCCTCAGCGTTACCTGGTTTCCATAAATGTTGTCAATTCGCATGCACATCGACAATTGCGATGTCAATTGCGAAGCCTGCTGGCCGCCTGAAGAAGTTGAAGAGCCCGCTATCGTTGCAGAGAACGCATAGAACACACCAACCAGCGAGACGGTAATCATGAGAAGCAGGATTGTTGCGATCACCGCTGATATGGCTTTTGTCATAAGGAAAATGGGGAAAGAGAAATATAAAGATTCAAATTATCCCAGCCAGCCGAAGAACTTCTCAAAGAAGGATTTGTCGCGCGGCTCCGCATAACCCTCGTTTACAAGCCTTGCAGCAAGCCTCTTGAATTCTTTAGCAGCCCTGCTTTTCGGGCTGAAATGCACGACTGGTATTTTCGCGGAAATTGACTGCGATACGGCAGCGTCTTCAGGCACTGTTGCGATTACAGGAACGTCAAGCATTGCTTCTATGTCCTCTTCCGAAAGCTCGTGCCTTTCATTTTTCATCCTGTTCACCACAACTCCGATAACTCTTGCACCCGACCTTTCCGCGACTTTTATCGTCTTCAGCGCGTCAGTGACCGCGGGCATCTCCGGGTTTGTAACAATAAGAATCTCGTCCGCAGCCTCTATCGCTGATGTTGCCTCTTTTCCCAATCCCGCGGCAGAATCAATAAGAACAATTTCGTATTTTCCAAGAAGCTCGGTTATCGCCTTTTGCAGTCTTCCCGCGTTCAATCCTTTTAATGCGTCCACAGACAGGGACGCGGGTATGACCTTTATTCCGGAAGGATGAATGTAAGTTGCCTCCGACATGAAAGCCTTTCCTCTGAGCACGTCGTGCAGCGTTATCGGGTAAAGCGGTATTCCCAAGTGAAGCGACAGGTTCGGCGTTGTGAGGTTCGCGTCAAGAATAACCACGTTTTTTCCGCGCGCCGCAAGAGCCGCGCCAAGATTCGCCGTCGTAGTTGTCTTTCCCACTCCGCCTTTCCCGCTGATGATGGAAATAACACGGGTCATATCTCTAATATTCCGTCGAAGGTATAAAAAGGTTTAGAAATCGGCGACCGTTACATAGTAGTTGATAGGTTTATATTTTTGCCAATTCTGATAATATTGAGATGGTTCTAATATGTCAAAAGCTCTAATCATCCTGATTTTATTTGTTATTGCTGTATCTGGCTGTATTAAGAATTTGTCAGATATAGATATTGTTGATGTTCAAAAGAACCCAGAAGAATTTGTAAATAAAGACATATCAGTAAATGGCAAATATACTTTGTTTTTATTTTCAGATGGAGAGTATCTTGTTGATGAACAGGGGTATAAAATAAAAATAGACTGCAAAAACAGCGGAAGGGTTTTTGAATTAGGAAATGAATATAGAGTAAGCGAAACATTTACCTATATTGACAAGTGTGTTTGCCAAAGAAGATATATTATGAATTTAACAGAAGAATACATAAACTCTATTTATCCTCAAGTTTCTGAACGAAATATACTATTCTGGAATTCGCCTTATTTGATTACACCCTCCAATGAAGAAGGTTGGAATGAAATTCCATTTTCAGGGAAAATTAAAACATCAGACTGCATAAATACGTCTGTTTTTATTAAAAATTACACTGCTATTATCCCAATTGATATGTATAATGCAACTGGTATAGAAACAAATGTCATAAAGGAACAAAGATGCCAACAAAATTCTATTGAAAGAGATTATTATTTGAAATGCGTATAATTCTTTTTGTTTTTCTTCAAATATTCTAAAGGTTTTGCCTTAACAAGCTTTCTGTAAAATGTCTGATTTCATTTTGATATAGAGATTATTCTTGGTTTTCTAATTCTTTTAAAAGTATTTTTTTACTCTCTATAAAACTTTCTAAACCATGAATTGCTATTGAAACTTGTTTATCTTTCAGTTTTTTTAGGGACAATTCTAAAACCGTTATATCTGATTTTGTTAGTTCTATTAGCTGTCTCAATTCAACTTTCATATTATTCACCTCAAATACTTTTTGATTTATTGGCGCCCCCGATGGGATTTGAATTCGCGGAGTTTTTTCTAAGGTTTCTTTTTGCCAGGGATTTTTCTTTCCAAAGAAAAAGCCCTCCCACGACTTCCAGCTTTCCTCTTTTCATAAAGCCGAAAAACCGGCTTTCGAATCTTCTATCCGAAGATAGAAGGCTGGCACTCTTTCTGGACCTTTTCCGCAAGCGCTTTTTCCAAGCTCGATACAGAAAAGGGCTTATCCAACCTGAGTTACGGGGGCACAATATCTTTTTATATCTCGAAAGCTTAATAAACTTAGGTTTTTATGCAGGTTAAAATCGAATTTTCTAGAACCGTATTTTCTCCCTTGCTTAGCCTGCTCTTGGTGTAAAATTCACCTTTTCAACTTTCAGATTTCTTTTTGGTGATTTCAATGTCATATGATAAAACTACATATATCTTCAATATATCAAAACTATTTGGGAGCGGGATAGCTTCCAGAATAGAAAGCGAATTGAAAGGCTATCCTGATTATGAGATAAAAATAAGAAACGGCAACGGCGAAGGAAGCATCACATTCGAGAAAAGATCTTATAACGGAAATCCGAAAATACCATCAAAGGTGGAGAGAATAATTTACCCGATAATAAGGAATCAAATCGGCTTTGACATTCCGGAAGCGCTCATAAAAAGAGAAGAATATAAAAACGGAAAGTTAACAAAATTGAAAGAATGAAGTGATTTTAATACGAACTGCATTCAAGCAGCAAAATTATATGCTTGTTAAAGTGATTGCTATGGTTGACTTCAAGAAGATAGAGCAGAAGTGGCAGAAGAAGTGGGAAGAGGCGAAAGCGTTCGAGGCTGAGCCGGACAGCAAAAGAAATAAATTTTTCATAACGGTTCCGTATCCTTACGTTTCCGGGCCTTTGCACATAGGGCACGGGCGCTCCTTCACCTGCGGGGACATTTTCGCAAGATTCAAGCGGCTGAAAGGCTTCAACGTTCTTTTCCCGATAGCGTTCCATATAACGGGAACTCCCGTTCTTGCAATCTCAAAATCCATCCAGGCGAAAGACGAAAAACTTTTGAAGCTGATGAAAGAGTATGTTTCCTATCATACATCGGAAAAAGAAAAGATAGATGGAATAGTGAAAAGTTTTGCCGAGCCCATAAACATTTACAAATATTTCTCGAAAACAATGAAAGCTGATTTCAGCTCACTTGGCATGAGTTTTGACTGGAGAAGGGATTTCACAACAGCGGACAAAATCTACAACAAGTTCATAGAATGGCAGTACTTCAAGTTCAAGGAAAAAAATTTCATAATCCAGGGAAAATATCCGATAACATACTGTTTGTCAGATAAGAACGCGGTCGGCGAGGATGACATAAAGGACGGGGACACTGACCCTGTCGCTATGAACGAATTTGTTTTCATGAAGTTCAAATTCGGAAACGATTATATCATAGCGGGCACTCTCAGGCCTGAAACCATATACGGACAGACAAATCTTTGGGTTAATCCAGACACAGTTTATGTGCGTGTTTCCGTTGATGGTGAAACCTGGATTGTGAGCAAGGAATGCGCAGAG
This sequence comes from Candidatus Aenigmatarchaeota archaeon, assembly GCA_036171435.1. Lineage (GTDB taxonomy): Archaea > Aenigmatarchaeota > Aenigmatarchaeia > Aenigmatarchaeales > DAIDAN01 > DAIDAN01. Next base: position 1,059 of record JAVHRC010000032.1, on the reverse strand, counting down.
AAGCTTTCTTACCAGAGGGAAAAGGTAAAAATATTGGGAGAAATAAAAGGAAAAGAACTTGTAGGCAAGATATGCGAAGCCCCGAAAATAAATAGGAAATTTATAATTCTTCCAGCATATTTCTGCGACCCGGACATAGGCAGCGGAATAGTGACTTCCGTCCCTTCCGACGCGCCTTATGATTACATTTCATTGCAGGAGCTGAAAAACAATAAACTTTTCTGCGAAAAGTTCGGGCTTGACTGGGAAACAGTAAAAAAAATAGAACCGATATTGATAATAGAAACAGCAGATTACGTGAACTTCGCGGCGAAAAAAGCAGTTGAGGAACTTGGCATAAAAAGCCTGAAGGATGAAAAGCTTGAGGAAGCCACACACAAGGTTTACAGGGCAGGATTCCACACGGGCGTAATGGGCAAGGCATCAGGCAAATACGCGGGAATGTCCGTGCAGGAAGCGAAAGACATGATAAGGGATGAATTAATAAAAGAAGGAAAAGCTTCAATATTTTATGAAACAACAAGAAAAGCGGTTTGCAGGTGCGGCGGAAAAATAATAATAGCAAAGCTCGAGGGGCAGTGGTTCCTGGACTATAACGCGGACAACTGGAAGGAAAATGCGTTCAAATGCATTAACAAGATGAAAATATATCCTGAAAAATACAGGCAGGCGTTTGAGGACAATTTCAGATGGCTTGACAAGAGGCCTTGCGCAAGAAGGCGCGGGCTTGGCACGGAGCTTCCTTTCGAGAAGGGATGGATTATCGAATCATTGAGCGACTCTACAATCTATATGGCTTTCTACACGATAGCCCACATAATCAAGGAGAGCAAAATAAAGCCGGAACAGCTTTTGCCTGAAGTGTTCGATTTTGCGCTTCTTGGAAAAGGCTCCGCTGCATCGGTTTCAAAAAAATCCGGAATAAGCGCGAAAGTTCTGGAAAAGATGAGAGAATCGTTTGATTACTGGTATCCGCTTGACCAGAGGCATACAGCGATAATGCACATCTCCAATCATTTGAGCTTTTTCATCTTCCATCATGCTGCAATATTTGCGGAA
>JAVHRC010000031.1:0-1136 GCA_036171435.1 Candidatus Aenigmatarchaeota archaeon | reverse complement strand
GTGTTTGCTGTGTTAAGGTTCTGGCATGTGTTTATATTTAGCGCTGACGCGGACTGGGAGAGAAAACTTGTTACAAAAATGGCTGCCAGCATAAATATAATATTTCTTGCCGTTCTATTCACAAACTCACCCTTATGTATACGCAACATTCTTTACTTCCTCCAGAACGAAGTCTGCGTTGCTCCGCAGCGTGTACCAGATTTCATAATTTGCGCCAGAGTTGCTTTGAATGTAAACTTTTATCGAAGCTTCCCTTAGCAAGTCGCCCGTCTGCATAAGCTGCGTGTAGCCCGTGCCGCTCAAGCTTAGGAGGTTGTTGTCCAGAATCGTGCTCGAATCAGAAGGCGTGATGTTCATGCTGTTTTCTTTGAGCTGAATTAGTTTCACAAGCTGCGAATTGTTTACAGCTGCATAACTTAAAGAATTGCCGAGTTTCTTGACTGCAAAAAGAATCCTCGAATTTTCCAGGACAAGCTCGCTTGTGCCGTCGGAATTCGCATCATACTCGGAAGCTTTCACATCCGTTCCTGCGGATATCAAAAGATTGCCTTCCATCTTGCGCGTACCCGGGTCAATCACATTCGATATTGAGTTGAGTTTGAACAGTATCCTGTCAGTATCCTTCTCCGCGAAATAATCCCCTCCAGTGCTGCTTATTGAGAAAACCCTTTGCGCTCCGCTGCCCTCAAAAAGAACCTGCCTTGCAGTGCTGTCAATCGTCTGCATTATGTTTTTTGCCTCGCTGATGAGCGCCGCGTCCTTTGCCCTGTCTATCGCAGGCAACCCTATGGAAAGCACGACAGACACCGCGATTATCGATATTACAGCGACCATAACGAAAGAAACCAGCGTTGAAATTCCTTTTTGCCCGGTCTTTGCAGAAAACGTTTTTTTCATATAGAACTCCGGTAATTGTAATGCAACAGCCGATTAATAATGGTTTGCTTTTGCGCCGCGCCCGAACATTAAACAAATATTTTTTTCATATTATCTGTTTCATTGCAACCGTGTCGTCTGGTAAAAGCGCGCGATTCCAGATGCGGACTTCGTCGATTGCGCCGTTGAAATACCAGTATCCATACGGATTTCTTCCTATATTGAGCGGTTGGTTTGTAAAAGATTGTATTAGTTTTCCA
>JAVHRC010000030.1:0-1139 GCA_036171435.1 Candidatus Aenigmatarchaeota archaeon | reverse complement strand
TTAAACTATAGTCTTTCTAAAAGAATCATGGCAACGCCGCCGCATATTTTACTTCGCCGTCGGAAGAGATGTTTATTTTAACTGCTGGGCCCCTTTGTTCATGTCCTTCAACAATTCTGCCAAGCAAGTTATACCAAGTCCATTCTCCGAATACCTTTTCACCTTTTTCCACACCGCTATCGCTGAAATAGGAAGTTGTTCCTGTCTGTCGAATTCCTATTTGCGGTCCTTTTTTCCATCTAACCGCAATATCATTATCAAAAGAAACTCTTGTTAAATAAGGTGGCTTCATGCCAAAATAATATATTATTCCAGATAAATAGTTTCCTATAAAATTGTTATGATTATTTGCAAAAATATAAGCTGCCTCTTTCTATTCTATCATATGATTGACAGCCATTGCCATCTGGAACAGCCCGATTATTCGAAAGACAGGGATAAAGTCATAGAAGCTTGCAGAAAGGAATTAAAAGCGATTGTCACAAGCTGCGCTCACCCGAAGGATTTTAATCTGACTTTAGAAATTGCCGAGAAGCACAGGAATTTTGTTTTCGCCTCCGTCGGGATTCATCCGGAATACATAAAAAAAATCAACAGGAAGGAAATAGACGAGCTTCTTGAGAAGATAAAACAGAACAGGAAAAACATTTTCGCAATCGGCGAAATCGGGCTTGACTATTTCTGGATTAAGGAAAAAAGCTGGCAGGAAAAGCAGAAAGAGCTTTTTGCCGAGATGATACGTTTTGCGAAAGAGTTAAAGAAACCGATAGTCGTTCACTCGCGCGACGCTATGGAAGACACGATAAGAATTCTTGAGCAGGAGGACGCGAAGAATGTTCTGCTCCACCTTTTCGGCGCAAAACAGTTCTCGCAGAAAGTGATTGACAATAACTGGTCTATATCAATCGGGCCGATAATCGCGCGCAGCAAGAACCACAAGAAAATCGCGCGCGATTTTCCGCTTGAAAATATTCTGCTTGAGACAGACTCGCCGTGGTTCGGCGGCGAGAAAGACGGAACGCCGGTGCGCGGCACTCCTCTCAATATAAAAATTCCCGCCGAGAAAATATCCGAGGAAAAGAAGATGCCGTTTGAGCAGGTGTGGGAGCAATGCGGGAAGAACGCCGTAAAATTCTTCG
>JAVHRC010000029.1:3180-4942 GCA_036171435.1 Candidatus Aenigmatarchaeota archaeon | reverse complement strand
CTTTTTTTGCAAGTGCCGCAAAGCTTTCAAAGCCGTTCTGCTGGAAAGGGTCTTCCGCATATGCAAGTTTGTATGTTTTTATCAAGTGAACCACGAATTCCATCTGTTCGTCCCCGGAAAAGGTTTTCCCGAATTTTCCATAAACATATTGCCCTCTGCTGTAAAGCTCGGAAGCCGCGAAATCTATTCCGATTCTTGCATCAAAGTCTTCCGCTATGTCGGAAAGCAAGTCAATCGTTTTCAAATCGTTCAATTTTGACACGAGCGCGCCTTCGTCGTTCCTTCCCGTGACAAAGCCTTTTGCTTTCAGCGCGCTTTCAGCGCGGTGCCATATCGCGAAGTTTGTTTCCGCTGCTTCTTGGATTGTTTTTGCTTTTATCGGAATAACAAGAAATTCCTGGATGTCTGTGCCGCCACCGTGCGCTCCCCCACCGACAACGTTTCCGAGGGGAAATGGAAAATATTTTGCCTGCCCAAAAAGTATGAAAGGATTGTTTTGCGAAGCAGCCTTGCACGCGGCCTGGGAAAGCGCGATTGAAAAGTTCCCGCCTATCTTTGCAAAATCCTTCCCCCCGAGCTTTTCAAGCATCTCGTCAACAACGGAAAAGTCCGCTTCCAGCCCGATAAAATTCTTTTTCAATTTCGGAAACATTTTTTCTATTTTTCCGGCATCAAGATTTTTCGCCTCGTATTTGCCGGAGGATGCGCCGCGCGGAGCGCAGCTTGAGAACAGCCCTTTTTCCGTCAGGATGGAAACTTTTACGGAAGGCTCGCCGCGCGAGTTATAGATTCTTGAAAGAAAAATATCCTTTATTGTTGCATTTGCCATGCGAATAAAATGGTAAGGATGATATAAAAAATGATGCTTTTTAATATAAAAATCAAAATATCATGTTTCCTCATTTCTTTGATTAAATATATTAAAAACATGTTGTTTGTGTATTAATATATCAAAAGCAAAATTAAAATATGCCAACAATAGATTTTTTTCTAGACTTTAATAGGGATTTGGATTACATAAGAAATGACTTTCCGTTTTTGAGAAATCTTTTTGATTTGAATAATTTGCTTCAATTATACTATCCAAAGCTTGTTGGGAAGAACGATGCAGAAATATTGAAATTTTTCACAAATAATAAAGAATCTATTCTTCAACAAATAAGAATTGCATCAGAACATCTTGAAAGACAATGGAAGCCTTTTAGCAATGAATTTTTTGAGCAAATTGAAAAATTAACAAACTTCAAATGGCAAAATAGAGAATATCTTTGTCATTTTTCATCATCTTTTATTTGCGGAGGTAAATACGAAAGACCGAATATAATTGTAGTGTTTCCAAGAGCAACACATACTGATACTTTGCAAATAATACCGCATGAATTGTTTCATCTTCATTTTTGGGATTTTATAGAAAGATTGGGAATAGAAATAACAAAAGAAAAAATGAACGAGTTATGGGATTTGTCGGAAACAATTGATTTCCTGCTTGAAGATTTGAAAATTAAAGATTTGAAATACAAATCAAATTTGTATTCGCAACACAAATCCCTCTATGCAAAAATAAAACCATTATGGAAAGGTGATTTTGAGAATTTTATAAAAAAGAGTCTGGAAGTTGTAAAAGCAGTTCGGCAAAAAACGAACTGATAGCTATTTAACTTTCCAAATGAATAAATAATGTGGTGAATTTATGCCTGAAAAATATGAAAAGCCGTCTGCATTAACTGTATATCCAACAGGACTCCATGAGACGCCAACAAGA
>JAVHRC010000029.1:0-3080 GCA_036171435.1 Candidatus Aenigmatarchaeota archaeon | reverse complement strand
AGACGAATTAAGAAATGCTGAAGTATTTGAAATAAATATGTTTGGTGGTGAGCCATTTATTCATCCAAATATAGTTGAAATAACTGAATATCTGTATGATTGTGATTTTGAGATAGGATTTGTTTCAAATGGGACATTGATCAAGAAGAGCGTAATAGAAAAAATTTCCAACTATATTAGTGCAGGTTCTGTTTCTATTCACGGATTCGAAAATACCCATGATAGAATTACAGGAATAAAAGGCTCTTATGATAAGGCTATTAAAGCCGTAAATCTTATTTTAGAGATCGGAATCAATACAGGAGTTTGTTATACTCTTACGAATAAAAATAAAGGAGAAATGAAAGATTTTGGGAATTATATCTTAGATAATTCCAACGTTAATTATTTCGGCGTAAATAGATTTGTTCCGCAGGGTCGCGGTGTTGAGAGGAGAAAAGAACTGGAACTGTCTGTGCAGGATTTCAACCATTCTCTTGGACAGTTAAATGAATTAAGGCAAAATCATCAAAAACAAAAAATAGAGATAACGGACGGCTTCCCATTTTGTTTGGTTGAAAATGAAAAGCTGGAAGACTTGATAAAGCCTTGCACTTCAGGCGTTTCTTTTGGTTCTATAAACGAACAAGGTGATGTAAAAATCTGCTCATCAAGCAAATATTCTGTTGGAAACATATTTGAAGTTCCTCTTGAGGATATATGGCAGAACTCTCCAGAGCTAAATCGTTATAGAAGTTTGCAATGGCTGGACGATTCATGCAAAGAATGTGCAAAGTTTGAAAAATGTTTGTCTGGATGCAAAGTAACTCAGAAACAACATTATAGTAGCGATATTTTAGCCAAAGAGAATGATGTTTATGCAAAAGCCTAAATTATCAAATAAAATAAGAATTAGGAAAGATTTGGATGGGTATTTGATGTATCAGCCTGGCAGAGGATTAACAATTCTGAATCAAATAGGCTATGAAATAATTTCAAAATGTGATGGAAAGAATACAATAGATGATATAACAAATTATATTTCTTTGAAATATAACGAAAGTACTAAAACAGTAGAAAAAGATATAAAGGAATTTATTGAAAAGTTTGAGTTATTGAAAATTATTGAAACATAATTAAAGAAGCTCATCTCCAATTTTCTAACAAATTGAAAGTTTCTTGTCCATTCGCCGATTGTCGTATCGCTTCGGCTCAAGCTTATATGCGCTGTTGCAGCAGTTCTAAATAGAAAAATCCTTCGAAGGATTGCTGGGAGCTACCCAGCAGATTTCGCGAAATCGTGTGTGAGCAAAAGCATTTTGAAATAAGTAATATATAAAGTTAATTGTTTTTCACTCGCAGTGCAGGGTGAAAATGGTTAACGTGAATTCTTAGAATTTATTTAATAAAATCTTAAGATAGAAATAAACTTTACAAAGTTTAGTGTATGTAAACGTTTCGTTTATTTCAAACAAACAATATTTGTTTCGTCTTTTCGTCTGCGACACGTGCGCAAGCAACGGCGCAGTAACAGAATATTATTGCAGCGACTAAATGTTCCTGAATTTTTCCCTTATGGCTTTGACATCCTCATTTTTCAAATTTTGTATGATTAATTTTGCCTCTATTATGAAAGCTTCCGCCTTTGAGAGCATATCCTGCGCGCTTTCCTTTCCAAGAAAATTTTGCTTTGATGTCACATAATACTGCTTGTCTATCCTTTCCTCTTTTGCAAAAGAAATTATCCTGAACAAATCATTCCTGTCAAACAATTTCCTAAACGCCAAAATAGAGCCGGCATGGTTTTCGCATTTTATCCCTGTTTTGAAAAGCAATGCAGTAAGAGAATTATACATGGTGTAATAAGACATGGATACGGAATTCTCAAACAAATTGTTTTGATAAAGCAGTCTTGCTGATTTCATGCAGTTATCTGCTTTCTCCAGATATGAATTACATATCTCATCAGAAGGCTCGACCAGTTCAAGCTTTCCTTCCCTTTTCAATTTATTCAAAAAATCTGGTTTTTTCATAAAAATCCTCCGCACCTTTCAATATTATATGATTTTTTATTATCTCTTTTATCAGCATGGAATTCAAATCAAAAGGGCCGATTTTTGCCTTTATTTTTGAATGCAGAGCCTCAACTTTGTCCTTGATTTTCCTGTTTTCGGTTTCTATGTAAATATCAATATCGCTGTCTTTTTTTGCAATGCCTTTTGCGTAGCTTCCGAACAACAAGATAAGCCTTTCTTCGCAATTCTTCAAAATGCTGTCTATGATTATGCTTAATTCAGGATATTGCTGTATCAATCTTATTAATTTATATCTTTCTGCATTGAAAACATAATTTTTTGCCTGCAGGTTTTTTCTGATAAAAAATATTTTGTTTTTGCCTTCTTTCTTGAATTCTATTGCATTTTCCTTATACAGCCTGTCCAATGCCCTTGAAACAGTTGAATGCGAAGCGTTAAGCTGCTTTGCTATGCCTCTCAAATGACTCTCGTTTTTGAGCAAAACCAGCATTATTTCCAAATCCATACTGTCCCTATTTTGAACCATATGTACCATTATTGAGACTGTAATATAAAAAGGTTTGCATTCGTCTCCCGCCGTACCTTCCACTATGCCTTTTATATACCACTTCTGCATAATAACATATAGAATTAAATAGAGAAAAGACACTATATAATATAAAAGATTGTCCGGCCCTGAGCAAGCCGGGTATTGACAACCGCAGCCTGAGCAGCTGCGAGTTAATGGTGTGTGAGCATGAGTAAAAGATACAGCTCAGCAAAAGCCATGAACATAGCTGTCGTAGGCAGCTTTAACGCGCCTGTAAACAAGAAGGCGAACATTCTGGCGACAGATATTCATAATGCAAAGCAGGCTTACCAGAACCAGGAAATGGAGATTCCTCTTGACTGGATTTACCAAATTCCCTCTTCCATAAAGAGGGAATGGCAAAAGATGAGCAAGGCAGAGAAAATCGTTTACGGGACAATCTTTGCTTCCACGGTTATCGGTCTGGGAATTGCAGCGGACTACAAATATAATGAAGGGAAAACCGTTAAGAATATCGGCGACTATTCCAAGAGCGC
>JAVHRC010000028.1:0-1147 GCA_036171435.1 Candidatus Aenigmatarchaeota archaeon | reverse complement strand
GAGCAAGAGCCATTGCAGCAGCATTTATTCCTGCGCATCTTGTTGAAGCATTTGCCTGAAGAATATTTATGAAAACATCAACAACCATGTTCTGGTATTTGTCAATTATTAATACAGGCTCCAAAGCCCATTCTGTTATCTTGCTTATTTCAGTGCTTCTTCTGCTGTTACCAGGTCTTATTCTTTCGGGAGTTGAGAAACTAAGCATAGAATAATCACATCTTAGTGTTGCTTTTTCGGGATCTTGTGCATGTTGCGGATGCATTTTTCTAGGACCATAAACAGCAGCGAGTGCTATGGTATCTCCGAATGAAAACATCGCGCTTCCGTCAGCATTTGGAATTAACCCGACTTTTGCAGTTATCTTTCTTGTTTCATCAACTTTTCTTCCGTCTGGTCGTTCAAAATTTTCTGATTTTTTTGTTGTCATTTTTTCTTCTCCTTATTTTCTTTCTCCAACCACTTTTTTAATTCCTCTGTTAATCCTGACATATAAGATTTTTCACTTACAAACATGATCGCTCTTTTTGCTAGGATTTCATCTTCAACTTTATCTCCTTCAATTGAGATTATTCCATTTTGTCCGACAGTGATTCTGCATTTTGTTTCATCTTTTATTAACGCTATCATGCTTCCTTCTTTTCCAATTACTCTTGGAACTTTGTTTGAATTTATAGTCATAATCAATCCGCTTTCAAGTTTTCCAAACCCGTGCATTTTTATTGTCAAGTCAATTCCTCTCTTGCTTACATTCCATATCTTTGCAACAACAATGTCTCCAATATCCATAACTTCTTCCATTGCATCCTTGTCTACATATCTTGGAGTTTCCATTAATGGCAGGAAAGCATTTTGTGCAGTGTCTATATTTATAACCCATCCATTGAATGTGATATTTTCAACTCTTCCTATTACTACATTCCCTCTTCTTGGCTGATAAGTTCCAGATAATGAAATTACTTTTACAAGCTTGTTAGCTTCTTCTGCCAAGCCGAATTTCAAAGCAACAATTCCTTCTTTTCTTTTCTCTGTTCCTTCTCCAGGCAAATATTCATTTCCTGCTACGATTAATTCTCCAGGTATTACTATTTTTTTTATTTCTGTCATTTTATTATTCTTTTACCTCTTCTGTTACAGCACTTCCGTG
>JAVHRC010000027.1:0-4971 GCA_036171435.1 Candidatus Aenigmatarchaeota archaeon | reverse complement strand
GCGGAGATTGCTTTCATAAGAAAGAATATAGAAATAGTAAATTATAAAGATGATTATGCAATTCCTTCGTTAAGAGTTTTTTGCCTTCCCGAGAGCATGTTGTAAAGCAAATCAGCTTCGCCTTCCGCAAGCAAATCAAAAATCTCCTCGATGCGAAGCCCGCATTTTATCTGCTCCAGATTGTTTTTCAGCAGCCGCAGCCCGTGTTCTTCCGGCGACAGTTTCTGCTCGCGCATCATCTGAAGCAGCTCGGACTGCTCTTCCATGTCCTCGGGCTTGGCATTCTGGATTATCTTTATTATCGCCTTGCCGGAGAATTTTTCGGAAACATTGCGGAAGTTCGGGGCAGTTTCCGTTTTTGGTATTGTCCCCGTTATTTTTGAAATTATAATCGGCTTTACTGCATGATTGATTTCGGATATTGCCTTTATTCTGGCTTCAATCTTCCGGGCAACATCCGTCTCATAATCAAAGCTTTCATAATAGAGTTTTCTCTGGAACATCAGCGGAATATTCTCAACATTCTTCCCGTCAAAGCTGAAAATCATTTTCTCCTGTTCCGATTCTATCTTGTGCGCGGATGTTATGCACGTGCTTCCCGTAAGCAAGATTTTGCCTGATTTGAAAGGCTTCTGCTCGCTCCAGTGTATGTGGCCGAGAACGTAAAGGTCAAAACCTTCGGGCAAGTCCTCCAATTTCAGCATAATCGGCTCGAGCGGGGAATAAATGTAAGGCTCTATCGACTGGTGAAGCATGATAATGTTCACCGCGTTCTCCACAGGTTTCGGATTCCATTGCTGAAGAACTTCTTTTGCAAACCTTTCTGGAACGCCGGACATTCCGTGCACAGCAACCTTCTTTCCGCAGACTTCAAACAAAGTGGTTGCGCAGTGCAGATGAATCAGCAGTCCCGCGTGCTCCAGCGCCTGCACGGGATTTATCATCTGCTTGCTTCTTCGCTCGTGAGTGCCGTGAATAGCGACAATCGGCACCCCGCGGAACGCAAGAGGCGAGACCTCGTGCTTTTCCTTGTTTCTTATCTCAATGAAGTTCGCCTGACTTTTTTTGCCCTGCGCCCGCGAAAGTATTTTCGCGGTTCTTGCCAGAATTTCCTGCTTCGGTATTCGCGAATCGAACAAGTCGCCGGCTATCAGAATCAAGTCGGAGTCAAGGCTTCTTTCGATAGCCTCGTTCAAAGCGATGAAAGAATCCTCGCCGCGCTCCTCGCCGAACGCGTACCCGCAATGGCAGTCCGAGAAGATTGAGATTTTCATGATAATCACATCATTAAGAAATGATTTTGCAATATCTATTTTATAACACAAAGCTGCTGATTTGTCTTTTTCCTTTCAATTTTCATTTTATCAAACTCTACAAAAATTGGAGAATTGTTAACTATTTCTTCAAGATTCTTCTCTAAAATACTTTCATTTGATTTGATAAAAGCACAAGGAGATATATTACCTTTACAATCTATTTCGATAAATTTGTCTCCTCCTCCGCATTCGTAATCAGACGATATCAACACAAAGTCGTTATATTTTTTCTTAAGAGTATCTTTTATCATTTTACATTTTGATGCATCAATAGACAGATATGAAAGTCCCCTTCCTGCAGGTATAAAATCTTGCACTCTTAACCCTGTTGCGCCTTTATCCAAAGAAAAATCGGCCAAATAGTCTATTTGGTCGGCATTAACGCTTGTTAACACGGTAGCTACGGTGAACTCTATTCCTGTTTTTCTCATTTTTTTAAGAAATCCCTTAATGTCTGTATCATTAGTTTTTTTAAACATTCTGTCTGTTTTCATATCTCCATAAATGCTTACATCTATTTCATCAAATTTTTGCAAAAAGTTGTCGCTGATTTTTGCTATAAGCTTTCCGTTTGTCTGCAATATTAGATTATCAAATTTATTTCTTGCGTAAGAAGTGATTTCTTCTATATCATTTCTTATTATAGCCTCGCCGCCGGTAAATATAATATTTTTTATACCATCCAATTTGTCTATAATTTTATAACAATCCTCAGTTTTTAATCCGTAATCGTTATGCATAGAAGAATTATTATAGCAATGAATGCAGTTTAAATTGCATTTCTTCGTTATTTCCCATGTTGCAATATAAGGATGATTCATTTATACTCACTTGTACCTGTTTAATATCTTCATTACATCTTTCTTCTTTAAATGCGCTCCCCACAGCTTCAAAAAGTTGTTTTCAGATATTCCAAGATTAAATTTCTTGTTTACATGCTTGAAAAGTTTGAATCTCTCGGTTTTCGAGACATGCGGCAAGCACATTTTTTCAAGTCTTCCATCCAAGGATAAATTTACTATCATACCTCCTATATTATGTTGTTTTCTAGAAAACTTATCATGCGAAAAATCAAGACCGTTTTCAATTGCGTCCCATGCATGTCCTAATTCGTGAAAAATAGATTTTCTCGTGATTTTCATTCTTCTGCCAAATGATATTATTATTTTTCCAGATTTCAGCATAGAATAATCCACATTTATATCATTGCCAATTCTTTTATCCCTCTCAATAATTAATGTTTTTATTTTTTCTTTGATTTGAAAAGAATTTAACGCGTTCCTTACTGCCTTGATTACGTATGCTTCATTCTTGCAATGTAATTTAAAAATGATTTCAGTCATATCTAATATCTAGTAATCATACGTATAAAAATGTTTTATGGAAGCATCACCAATCTAATATGCTTCCATAAAATAGAAATAAAAAATCTAAGTTTCTATCAATTCTTTTGCCTTCTTGGTTATGCTGTATTTGCCGTTATCTTCTATCAAATACCCTTCTTGCCTTAACATATCTATGTTTTCTTTGACTTTACCTTTATTCACTTCTACCATTCCTACTATATTTGGATATGTTATTTTATCGTTTGTATATACTGTTCCTAATATTTCACCCATCTCAAAAGCGGTCGGACATGTGGTTATTCTAGAGATACACAATTCATTCTCTAGTTTTTTGCCTATTTTTTCATGTTTCATAATTTCACCTTAAAATAAATTGAGGTTTGAAATATTTAAGCTTGATTTTATCATTCGCTTCTTGTCGTAGTTCTATAACTGATTATAATAACTCTTTTAGCTCTACAAGCTTTTTAATCCTGAAATCCGGTTCTTCTGTCTCTTTAAAGTATTTTTGTCTCGCATCATCAAGCAGAACCGTTTTCATTCCTGCCTTTTTCGCGAATATGTCCTCATCCATCCTGTTGCCAACCATTATGCATTCTTCCGCTTTAGCTCCTAACTTCTCAATAATTGTTTCGAACGGCTGGACAGATGATTTTGCGCCAATTTCCTCTGAAACGAAGACAAAATCAAAGTAATTCCTGATTCCGAATTTCTCCAGCTTCATTTCAGCGCTCTTTCTTGTTGAGTTTGTGAAAAGAAATACACTATACTTTTTGTTTTTCAAATATTCCAATACCTCTTTCGCGCCTTCCATCAGCTTCAATCTTGAAGCCATGTATTTTTTGAACTCCGTTTCCCATTCATCGTCAAGTTCCTTTGTATAAGGTATGGAAAGCCTCTGGCATATTAATTTTGTCCATAGAACAATATCATAAACACCGTTTGTTTTTTTATAATTCCTATATATTTTACTATCAGCTTCTTCCCTCGCTTTTTTGAAATCTGCTATCTGAACAGCAAATCCCATTTTCCTGAGAAACGGAACATCAAAACCTTCCTCTATGTTATGGAGCGCGGAATGCTGGTCTGTCAGCGTGCCAGTCAAGTCAAATATCACGAAGTGGATTTTCATAATACTTCTTGCCTTGTAAAGGATAAATAATTTAAAAAACGCTTAATAGCCGTAAAATCCAATAAAAATTATGTCGCCAAAAGTAAAGTTTGAGCTGGCAAAAATAAACAATGATGCGCACAACCTATCAAGTTTTTGTTTGCCATTGAAAACAGGCTGGGATTGGAGCCATTATATTTATCGCGTTCATCCTGTCCTAAAGGAAAAATTAGGTAAGGCGAAATCAAGAAAGAAGAAATTAGAAATTGTTAAAACATATACCAAAAAAATCTGGAAAGAAGAGTATGAGCAGCTGAAGACTCAGAAAATTCTTTTCCAAACAGAATGGGATAAGATCAATGATAGATACATGAACAGTTTATCAAAAGTCCTGGAAACGGATTGGCCAAAAGAAAGAAGGATAATTTACGCAATGATTTCTATAAATCCTATCTGCCCGAGATTTTTAAAAAATTGGACATTTTCGATATTTTACTTGAAGCGATTAACGTTCATGAAAGAAACTGTTGCACATGAAGTTTTACATTTTCTTTATTTTAAGAAATGGAAGGAAGTTTTTCCAGATTCAAAAGAAAAGACATTTGACGCGCCTCATTTAGAATGGCATTTGAGCGAGATTCTTGCACCGGTTATTCTATCTGATAAGAGAATCCAGACTATAATAAAAAGCGGCGCAGGAGGATATGCTGAATATAATAAAACCAGAATCGGAAAAAGAAACCTGATTCAGCACTTTGAGAATTTATATAAAAATAGCAGAAAAAGAAAAGAACCTTTTGCACAATTTCTGCAAACTGCTTACAAAGAAGCGAAGAAACATAAAGATAAGATTTTGAATGCTTGAATCGGACAGCCTTTCCTGCCCGCCTGATTTATATATCTTTGCAGCAAGATAGAATCTTAAGAGAGGATTGATATGAGCCAACCTGCAAAATCTGTTCAAGATATGGAAACAAGATGAAGCTACTTCTGGGAAGGGCTCTGAACAAAAACCAGACTCTGATTCTTTTTGAAATGGGAAATAACAACGATACAATAACGGGAACGCTGAACAGGATTTCCGAAACTTTCGGCGTCTCGCTGTCAACGCTGAAGCTGAACGCGAGAATCTTGAAATCATTAGATATGATTTCTTATTCCGAATTCCACACTGCCGAGCTTACGGATTTCGGAAAAA
>JAVHRC010000026.1:0-1158 GCA_036171435.1 Candidatus Aenigmatarchaeota archaeon | reverse complement strand
GTTCTTCCCGCGAGTTACTGGGAACGAACGGTGACGTTAACGGCTTGCGAATATCCGCGCGGTACATGGGCGAGATTGTGATTTTACCGGATAAGAAGGAGGAATAACACAATGACTGAACATGAAGAAAATCTCTTTAAGGATTTTGTTGAGAAGATACGGAGTGATTTAGTTCCGTTATACCCAGAAAATCTGGTCGTTCAAAGATTTGAAGATTTGGAAGCGAGAATACATCCTTATTTCTATATCGCAAAACTAATTCCCACAAAGATATTGTGGGTTTTTAAATCAACGAAAAAACAAAAGATATTTGCTATTTACATAGGCTTTTATGGCGGGGCTGACGGTTGGAAAGAGATACGTATTGCTTTGATAGATGATAGAGCCAAAATAACCGTTAAAAAACACATCGAAAAGTTCGTTAAAGACAATAATATAACCAGAGTTGATGATGAATATGGCGAAATCGTGATTTTACCGGATAAGAAGGAGGAAGATGGAAGATAAAACAATGGTCATCACAATGAGAGTTATTGATTTTGCAAATCCCAGTCCCGGAGCATGGACAATACCCTGTGATGAATGCGGTGAATTAACATGGATATCAGGTCTATGGAAAGATAAGAAAATAGATAAAATCGTCTGCAGCCCGTGCTGGTCAATGAAATATAAAGATGCGGACTATGTTGCCTGCACCACTGAGGAAATTATTCAACTGTCATTGAAAGTGCTCAGAAGCAGGGGCATAAATGTAACGAGAGAGGAAATGATAGAAAACCTTGAATTTAAAATCGGGAAGGAGATAAAAATAACATGACCAGAGACTTAACCTCCATCATAACTTGCGTCCACTGCGGGATGCGAAAGCATATAGGCACGGTGATTGACGACTACGATACGCCCGATAACCGCTGGGCACGGGGGGTGTTGCTTGATCATCTCGATAAGACTTCAAGGTGCTGCCCGAATCCGATGTACTACATACACCCAGAGGGTGTGGGAATATTCAAATTCAAAAAAAATCATCTCCCTAAGAAAATACAGAAGATATTGAAAGCTTATCTACAGCCTGCGAAACATCATGAAAATATAGGGACTTGGCGTTGCGAGTTAGAAAAAGAACTCAAGGAAGAAGGGTATAAACTAAAAACAGTTCTT
>JAVHRC010000025.1:0-5068 GCA_036171435.1 Candidatus Aenigmatarchaeota archaeon | reverse complement strand
TTCTCGTCGTTGTTCTTGACCTCGAAGGAAACCGTGAAACCGTTCTCCGCGGAAATCGGCGGATTCGGAATAATATTAACATTCTGCGTTGTTATCAAATCAGCGGAAGCCTCGGTCGTGGCTGGCCTCTGCGGCGAGAACATTCCCGCGAAAACATCGCCGCCTGGAACAATGCAGCCGCTAACCGCGACAACAGCCAGTATGGAAAGAAACAGGAAAATATTTTTCCTCTGCGCTGTCTTTTGCGCTTCCGTCTTTGCGGTTTTGGTTTTCTTCTCTTGCATAAATAATCCCTGCTTATGTTTCAATTAGCCTGATTTTATACTTTTCTATTGCGGCGGAATCCAAGTTATCTGCGTTTCCTTTGCAAACGAATTCTCATATCGATAATTCACATTGCCCACGAATATTACGGATTTCCTGTCCACCCCCGACGGTATTTTATAATTGAAAATGAAGCCGTATTTCGCGTCCTTCCCCTTTGCCAAAGCATTTTCCAGTTTGCAGCGCAGCTCATAAGAATCGCCTTTATTGATTCTTCCCAAAACGGAAACCGATTTGCCGTTTTTTTGGAATAAACCGCTGTATTTTTCAGGCGTTGTTCCATCCATAATTGTTTTTACATCGCCGCAATTCAAGCTACTTTTGCTCACTTCTGTTATGCTAAGGTCCTCTGCTTTCATTCCGCTGACGAAAGGAATTGTCAGAATATATTCGGCGCCGCTCTTCACATTACCTGTGCCCTGATTGAGGATTGTTATCACTGCAAGCGTATCCTCGTTTGCGCGCACCGGCTGTTTCATAGTCCAGATTGATGCGCGCACGGGACCGCCCGAGTATTGCGCCTCCACATCCTGCAGCCTTATCTGCTTCTTGAGCAGCAAATCGTTCAGAGTTTCAGACTGCATCAGTTGCAAATCAAGGGAAACGTTCACGATATAATCAAATGAATAGCCAAACCCCACGCTGATGGTTTTGCCCGCATAAGGATATTCAACAACGCCGCCGCTGTCTGCGCATTTCTTTGTAGCGTCGGTATAGCAGTATTTGCATCCGTTAATATCGCTGGTTGAGTTTATGCAACCGCTCTTGTCACTGCCAATTGCGCAATCACATTTTCCAATATCTCCCCACACATTCTTGTCACCGTATGTGAAAGTCATCAGCTTCATGTCGCCGTTATAACTCGGGTTTGGCCAAGTGCAGGTGTCCCCGTCGGTGATTGTCTTTGTCGGAATTACGCCGGAACATGTTGTGAACTTGTAAGCAACATCAGGCTGCGGCGATAGCACTCCCTTGTCTTTGCTTTTCGTTTGCAATTGATTTAGGATAACGTTTATATTTGTTGCCTTGAATTCCCCCTTGTTCTCGAGTGTCGCGGAAGCTAGCAAAGGCTGCTCGGGAACGCTGTTTATCAGAAAGTCTCCGCTGACTTCTATGCTTCTCGTGGTTCCTCCGGATTTAATATTTGCGGACGCCTGCTGCTGCGCCATTTGCTGCTCGTAATATGCCGAAGGGTTTGTAACCATGAAAAAAGCGCTGCCCATTCCGCTTGACGCCTGCGCCCAAGCGTCGCCGAGCGGAGCCGTTACCGAAGTTATCGAGCTTTCAACGCTAGGCCACCATGCGCCGAAAACTGCCTCGCCCATTATAGCAGGGTATGATGTTGTCAATGTAAGAATGAGTATTGCTAATATTGGCGCGCCCATCGCGCCCCTTTCAGCGGCATGGGAGCGGAAAGCAGTTAAAGCACCTACCAAGCCTATAGAAACAAAAATAATTTGCGTTGCAGACCACAATACAAGCTGGGAAGCGCCCCATATTACGCCAAGAAGAATCAATATAAATGAAATGAAACCAGCGGAATCCCCTTTCTTTCCAAGATTGTTAATTATAACAATATCCATTCGATTTCCCGGTATTTCTTCGCTTCCCTCGGGTATTGCGAAAAAGAATCCCAACGCTATCAGGAACATCGGTATTTTCAGCATACTGTCTCCGCCGAGAACAAGCCAAATAAATCCGGCAAGCATAAAACCCAAAAACATTCTGGAGAAACCAACAGCGATGTTGTAAGTCTGCTCCTCCTCTCTGACGCGGACCTTGACAGGCATTGAAATGTAGCCCAGGAACAAGGCTATCAGTCCTGCAAACGGATATATTGAAAGAAAGCCCAGAGACAAAAGGAATATGCCGACAAACTTTATTATGGCTTTGGTTGCGCCCAAGCCTCCGCTTTTTGGAAACCCTAGACTTGCTGAGAAAAGCACGCCGCCTGCGAGAATCAAATTGTTGCCCGTGGAAGTTCCCAACCACACAAAAATAATTATGCCTATTACCGCAGGTATCCAAGAGTAAATATCTTTTACGACTGCGCCGCGCATTCTTCTGAGAAGCGGTGCTGAAGGTTCTATATCTCTTTCTTCTAAAGGTTCATGACTTGCAGTAACTTCTCGTTTAATCCCGGCAGACGGGCGACCTATAAGTTTATATCCTCGTTGTAAATTTTTTCTTAATTCTAATTCGCTTAACCCAGATGACCATTGAGCGTATTTATCTCTAAACCTGTTTATTATTGGCTCTGGGTTATACCCCCAACTTGCCAAGAACGCATTTGCTGCAACCTCTCCTTCTTTTATAAATATCTCTTCAGATTCTTTAATTATTTCTTTATCTGATTTGCTGGAAGCTTTAATCGGGTCTACATATTTTTTTCTCCTAATGCTGTCAAATATTCCCATTTTTCATCTTCCTCTTTTGCAGATTATCAGCAAATTCAATCCAGAATTATCTGGTAAAGGAGATATATAAAAACCGCGCAGAATTTGGCTATTGCTTCAGCTCATAATCGTCGCGTTCACAATCGCGACGGAGCCTGTGCCGCTTGTTATGAACTCAATCTTGTTCGAGCCCGCATAAAGCTCGTTCTTTGTCAACGTGATATTGTATGAACTCCCCTCGCGCAAAATTCCCTGCGGTATTATGCTGTGCGTCCCGCCTGCGCCGTCGGTTGTCTTCACCAGTATGCTCACAACATCGCCCGTTATTTTCTGGATGCCAAAGCCGAGAGTAGCGTTTGCAAAGCTTGAATATTGGTCGCTTGTGAGATTATAATATAGTGATTGCGTCTTGTATATCGGCTGGTAGAACAGCAAAATTTCCGCGGAAGAAATATCATATTTCGCACCTTTCTCCGCAAGCAGTTCCAGCGTGTTTGTCCCGCTCAAAGAAACATCCGAAACCGAGAAATCCGCCACGGCAAGCCTTGAGTTGTTTCCCCTGTAAATTTCCCTTCCGTTAATTCTTGCTATCAGGTTTCCGGAACCCTCTTTCTTTGAGACAACGGCAACGAACCTCGCGCCGGAGATTGTCTTTATTTCAGCATCGGCGGCGAAGTCAAAACTTTTCGCCTTGAGGCTGTAATAATTTATCAGGACATCGGCATCGAAATAATAGACGGCAGGCGCCCATATTTTCCAGCCGCTGCCCGAAGCCGCAACCTTCAGGATATTATTTGTCTGCTTGAGTTTGCTGGCATTTATCGGAATATCCAACTTTCCTATAAGCGAATAATTGTTGAAAATCTCCTCGCCGTTCAGGCTCGCAACCAAGAACCCATACAGGTTTGTGCCTGTTATGTTCATCCTGACTCTTGCAGACGTTATTTCCTGCTGGTTGGAAGCGTCAAAAGAAATATCCCTGTCTATCCTTCCGAAAATTCCGTTCTCCACGGAAGAGTTTTTCAGCTTTGCAGCGGACTTGTCCCCGCTCTCAAAACTCACGGAAAAATCGTTTGCCAAGGTTATTGTCCTTACGGCTTCCTGTGGATAACCTATCATTCCGGAAACGGGCGGAGGTGACGGCGCTTCTTCCTCGAAGCCTATTCCATGAGACCTTGGCGCAGCCGGCCCGATTTGCAGTCCCCCGAAAAGCAGGAACATTACCGCGAGCAATATTACTCCAAACGTAAGCACTGGAAGGAAATCAGACATAAGAACCGATATTTCTTAACAAAGCAAGAATAAAAAGCTGATTATTTTAAGCTACAAAACCAAGAAAGCAATATGAAATCCTCATTCGATTTGAAGCACGGAATCGGAAAAATAACGCCGGAAAACATGGAAGACGTTTATCTCTTGTCCAGCGTCATCACTCCGGACTCGCTCCTGACCGCGCGCACGATAAGGAGCAGGGAAATCCGCCGCGGAGACGAGAAGGTAAAGGGAAAAAAAGAATCAATAGTACTGACAATAATTGTTGAGAAGACGGAATTCCAGGATGAGAAATGCCTGCGCGTCGGCGGGAAAATTCTGCGCAGTCCGGAAGATTTGGAGCACGGGTATCACAGCATAGAAATCGCATCGAACGATTTTATCACTGTTGAGAAGGCGTGGAGAAGCTGGGAAATAGACAAGATAAAAAAAGCCGAGAAAAAGGCGGAGAAAGTTCTCGTCTGCGTTCTGGACGAAACCGAGGCGGACATATGGCTTGTTCAGGAGCGCGCGAAACATCTTGTACATTTTGTCTGCTCTCTCGGAAAAAAGTCGGGAATCTCAACAAAGCCGCAATATTATTCCGCGATTTACGAGTATCTGAAAAGCAAAGAGGAGCTAAAATATTTTATTGTTGCCGGTCCCGCTTTCGCAAAGGAGGAGCTTGTAGATTTCATAAGACAAAAATACAGGAAACTCGCGGAAAAAATTTCCATTCATTCGCTTTCGCAGGCAGGTGAAGCGGGTTTGCAGGAGCTTCTGAAAGACGGAGTCTTGGAAAAACTTTTGAAGCAGTCAAGAATTTCGGAGGAGACGAAAGTAGTTGAGAAATTGCTTTCCGAAATTGGAAAAGACGGCTTGGCTGTTTACGGCTTGAAAGAAACTCAAAAAGCGCTGGAAGCCGGCGCGATAGAAACTTTGCTTGTTTCCGACAAAAAAGTCCGCGAGGTCGAGGACTTGCTTGAACAAGCCGAAAAACAGAAAGCAAAAATATTGATTGTCAGCAGCGAACACCAGTCCGGCGAGAAGCTTCTGGGATTGGGAGGTGTTGCGGGGCTGTTGAGGTATAAAGTTAA
>JAVHRC010000024.1:0-1174 GCA_036171435.1 Candidatus Aenigmatarchaeota archaeon | reverse complement strand
TCTTCCTTAGCCATTCTATTTTATCCCTATGCTTCTTCTTGAACTCCCTCTCAAATGTTTCTGTTACTTCAACAGCATAAGTCATAATCTGGAATTAATTTTGCCAAATATAAACAAAATAATTTTGTCTTTTCTGTTCAAACCCTAATCCTCATCCCGTCTTTTGCGACAACAGCGCCGCGAAAAATCGGCTTTACCGCGTTCAGCAAGGGCTTCTCCGTTTTGTATCTCCTGCTCAAATGCGTGAGAACAAGCTTTTTAATTTTGTATTTTTTCGCAAGCCTTGCGACTTCCTCCGCGGAAGAATGTGAATATGCACGAAAAACCTTCGGTTTTTCGGCTCCGCCGAAATTCTCCTGGAATTTCGTGCGTGTTTTTATCTCATCCTCCTCCACAAAAGTCCCGTCATGTATCAGCAAGTCGGGATTTTCCATGAACAACTTTTCATAAGGTTCCGTGTCGCCGGAGTAGATTATTTTTCTTCCCGCAGTAAGCCTTGCAACGTCGCCGATATGAATTGTCTTGTTTCTAAATATTATTTTTGATTTTTCTTTCAAATCCTGCAGGATATGCCCGCTTAACCCGAGTCTTTTCGCTTTCCTCGCGTCAATATTCCACTTGCTTTTCTCCGCAAACAAATAGCTGACCGCAGGGACGGAATGCTTTGCAGGAATTGAGAACATATCATAATCCGTTCCGGAAAATATTTTTTTCTTTTCCTCCGCGCCCGCGTCCTTCGCTTCAATCTCAAACCCGAAGCCGAGATAGCTCAACTCAAGCAACGAATCGATAAAGCGCGAAGCCTCCGGCCCGTAAACTTCCAATTTCTCGGTTCTTCCGAACAGGTGCATCGTTTCAATCAATGGCAGCAATCCCGCGAAATGGTCCGCGTGCCAGTGCGAGATGAAAATTTTTTTTATTTTCATTGGCGAGACTTTCGTCTTCTGCAAACCGAGCTGGCAGCCTTCGCCGCAGTCAAAAAGGAGATAATCGCCGCCGTAGTTTAAAAGTATTGCAGGCTGGTTTCGCTGGAGCGTTGGGACTCCCGAGCCCGTTCCGAGAAAAGTGATTTCTATGGGAATCATAGAAATAATTACACGAGGCGGAATATAATGGTTTTTATCTTCCGTCATATTATCTGTTTCATCGCAATCGTGTCGTCGGGCGCGAGCGC
>JAVHRC010000023.1:0-1190 GCA_036171435.1 Candidatus Aenigmatarchaeota archaeon | reverse complement strand
CTTTTTCGGCAACGGTTTTGGTGAACCTTATGCTAGAGTTTGAGCTTATTGACAGGGACGCGGGAGGAAGGATTTGCAGGCTTGGCGTGAATGACAGCAGAATAAAAACGCCGAACATCGCGATAGTGATAAACCCGAACAGGATGACTGTCCCGCTTTCGCAGATTAAAAAAATGGGCTGCGAGATAATAATCACAAATTCTTACATAATCAGCAAATCTCCCGAACTGCGCGAGCGCGCGCTGAAAGAGGGTTTGCATAAATTCCTTGATTGGGGCGGGCCGATATACACGGATTCGGGAACTTACCAGATGTATTCGCAGGGTGTTGCAGACATAAACCCGAAAGAGATTGTGGAGTTCCAGAAAAAAATAAAATCCGATTTCGTAACCCCGCTTGACTTGTTCACGCTTCCTTCCGACACAAGGGCGGAGGCAAGGAAAAAACTTCTTGAGACCATAAAAAGGACAAGCGCTGCAAGAAAAACCGTGGACACGAACCTTGTTGGCCCGATACAGGGCGGACTTTTTTTGGACTTGCGTGCGCAGGCTTGCAAGCAGGCCGCAAAAGCAAATCCTGATATTTTCGCGATCGGCGGGATTGTCCCACTTATGCAGGATTACGATTTTAAAAGCCTGTGCGATATTATTTTGACATGCAAGCAGGCGCTTCCGGCAAACAAGCCTGTTCACGCCTTCGGCGCAGGACATCCCATATCGTTTGCCTTGCTGGCCGCTTGCGGCTGCGACTTGTTTGATTCTGCAATTTATTCGCTGGCTGCGCAGCGCGGAGCCTATATCACCGCAAACGGCACATATCAGCTTTCTGATTTGTCCGAGTTTCCATGCTCGTGCCCTGCCTGCTCGCAGACCAGCCCGGAAGAAGTAAAAAAAACGGGGCAGTCCGAGATGGAAAATTTTCTTGCTTCGCACAATCTTTTTGCAACATTTGCCGAGCTCCGCCTGGTAAGGCAGTCCATAAGGGAAAACTCTTTATGGGAGCTTGTCCAGCAGCGCGCGCGGGCTCATCCGAAAATTCTTGAGGCGCTGATTTTCATTCTAAAAAAACACAGGAATTATTTTATGGAAAACGATGTTGCAACAAAGAAATCGGCTTTCTTTTATGGCGGCGAGGAAAGCGCATTGAGGCCGGAAGTCTTGCGCGCGCGGGAAAAGCTAAAACGGATAAAA
>JAVHRC010000022.1:0-1211 GCA_036171435.1 Candidatus Aenigmatarchaeota archaeon | reverse complement strand
GCTGAAAGGCTTCTCAGAACCTACAGAAATTCAGGAGAAGGCAATCCCTTTAGCACTAGCCGGGAAAGATATAATTGGAAGTTCTGCCACTGGAAGCGGTAAAACACTTGCATTCGCATCACCTATTATTGAAAATCTTGTTCCTAATGGAAATGTTCAGGCATTAATTCTTACACCTACAAGAGAACTTGCTGAACAGGTTGCAGAATCAATCCTTCATTTTTCAAGAAACAAGAGATTAAGCATTACTTCTGTTTATGGTGGTGTTGATATTCAAAGACAAATAAGAGGAATCGCAAGAGCAGATGTAATTGTTGGAACTCCTGGAAGAATTCTTGACCATCTTCAAAGAAGAACATTAAGACTGGATTCTGTTAAATTCCTTGTTCTTGATGAAGTTGATAGAATGCTTGACATGGGTTTCCATGAAGATGTTGAAAGAATAATCAAGCAATGCCCTACTGAAAGACAGACAATGCTATTCTCTGCTACAATTTCAAAGGATTTTGATTATCTTGCAAGAAAATACACAAATAACCCTGAAGAAGTTTCAGCTGTTTCATTTGTTGATAATTCAAAATTGAAGCAGATTTATTATGATGTTGATTCAAACCAGAAATTTTCATTGCTGGTTCACTTGCTAAAAAGCGAAGAAAATGCATTGGCAATGGTTTTCTGTTCTACACGAAGAAATGCAGATGTTATTACAAGAAATCTTAATGATGCTGGAATAAGAGCAAGAGCGATTCATGGCGGATTGTCACAGAACAAAAGAATAAGCACATTAAGAGAATTCCATGAAGGAAGATTTAATGTTATGGTATGCACAGATGTTGCAGCAAGAGGCTTAGACATAAAGGGTGTTACTCATATTTACAATTATGACTTGCCAAAAGAAACAAAAGATTACACTCATAGAATTGGAAGAACAGCAAGAGCTGGAGAAGACGGAAAAGTTGTTAATATAGTTTCTAACAGAGATTATGAAAACTTCGGAAATGTCATGAGAACAAAAGACTTTGAAATTACTCAAGAACAGCTTCCTGTATTTGCTGAAATAAGAATAAGCATGGGCAGAGGAAGACATGAAGAAGGCGGATATGGACATAATCGTGATGGAAATCGAAGCGGAAGCAGATTTGGTGGACAAAGGAGAAGTTTCGGAAGAAGCCATGAAGGCGGACATAGAGATGGTGGAAATAGAAATCCAA
>JAVHRC010000021.1:0-1226 GCA_036171435.1 Candidatus Aenigmatarchaeota archaeon | reverse complement strand
GCTTCTGTTGTTGAGCATAATATTACAAAACGCAAACAGCAGGAGGCCCTGTCGCAACGCATGAGCTTGCTTTATGCAGCATTGAGTAAGTGTAACGAGGCTATTGTGCGCTGTACAAATGAAACTGAATTATTCAAAGAAGTTTGTATGGCAGCAGTTCAATTCGGCGGAATGACAATGGCATGGGTCGGACTGGTTGATGAGGCAAGTAAACAGGTTAAGCCTGTTGCCTTGTATGGTAAAGGCGCGGAATATTTAGAAGGCATACAGATTTCAGTGAATGCGGACGATCCCAACGGACGCGGTCCAACCGGTACCTCCATCCGCGAAAACCGTCCGGTTTGGTGCCAGGATTTTCAAAATGATCCTATGACGGCACCATGGCATGAACGTGGAAAAAAGGTGAGTTGGAAAGCTTCAGCATCGTTGCCGCTTCTCCGAAATAGTATTCCTATTGGCAGTTTGACACTTTACTCAGAGCATATTAGCGCATTCGATGATGAAGCGCAAAGGCTATTGATTGAAATGACAACAGATATCAACTTTGCACTGGATAGTCTTACCCATGCAGCTGAACTAAAAAAGTCGGAAGAAGCATTGTTACAGATTCAAACTGTTGTAGAAAATTCGCAAGATGCTATCTTTGCCGCATCTCTGGAAGGTGTTGTTTTAAGCTGGAATGGCGGCGCACAAAAGATATTTGATTACACTCCCGGGGAGATTATCGGAAAATCATCAATAATTTTATTCTCTCCTGAAAAAAAAGAAGAACTCCCAATTTTTATCAGTAAAATTAAGCAAAAAGAATCAATTTTAAATTATGAAACTGTTGGATTGCGGAAAGACGGTTCAAAAATAGATCTGTCGTTATCGATCTCATCTATCCTGAAGGAAGACGGCAGCGTGACTAGTGTTTCGGTTGTGATACGTAATATCGCTGAACGTAAGCAAGCAGAGAATGAATTAAGAGCCTCAGAACATAAATATTCAACTCTGGTGGAGAAAGGAAACGACGGTATTTTAATAATAGATAATGAGGGGAAATTAGTATATTTAAATTCAATAATTTGCGGGATGACAGGTTATACAAAAGAGGAGTCTATCAGTACACCTTTTTTGAATTATGTAGCTCCTGAATATAAGGAGCTAGTTACAGAGAGGTATGCAAAAAGGATAAAAGGTCAGGAAACTCCTAATAAGTACGATATAGAGCTAATATCAAAAGC
>JAVHRC010000020.1:0-1236 GCA_036171435.1 Candidatus Aenigmatarchaeota archaeon | reverse complement strand
GAAGTTCGTGAAAGTTCGATTCTTTTTCCGTCCACTAAACAATGAATGATTTCATGTAGTCAGCGTAGTTATGGCGAGTTGGGTGAGAGGATTAAACCACCGGATTAGAATCCCGGAAAGCCCGAAAGGGCTTCGCTGATTCGAATTCAGCACTCGCTTCCATTTTTGATATAGTCTGACATGCAGGATATATGGTGTTTGCTACACTTTCTGCATTCAAACTATTCCCCGTTATCTCTTTAAATTTTGTTCTTGATGTGATATAATAATATTCATGAGGCAATCTAGCATCAGAAATAACCTCGATGCCATTGTCCTCTAACTAAGGATTTCTATAATGATTAAGCTTCGCACTGTTCTATTTTGTATTGTGGTCGCAATTGTTGAAATATCAGCTTTAAAAGTTTCTGCTCAACAGAATTATGATCAGAGAGCACGGAACGCTCTCAATCGTCTTCATCATACTTCGAGTGTGGGTATCCCCCTTACATATTGGGGTCGATTTGGTATTGATGTGCCGATCGGATCATATTCATCAAGTACGTATTCAGGTCATACGACCGACAGTGGTACATTCTCTTTAAATGGAGGAAGCTTAGACATAGGATTTTTTACGGAGAACCTGGGATTTGGTTCTATGTTTGGCATTTCATACATCAA
This sequence comes from Candidatus Aenigmatarchaeota archaeon, assembly GCA_036171435.1. Lineage (GTDB taxonomy): Archaea > Aenigmatarchaeota > Aenigmatarchaeia > Aenigmatarchaeales > DAIDAN01 > DAIDAN01. The sequence goes on along the minus strand of JAVHRC010000020.1, from coordinate 576 downwards.
AAAAGTATTGATTGCTGATATATTGGGCTATATAGATGCGTCTGCGCAGGTAGATTCAGACTGGTCGCTCTTTATAAGAGCTTTTGGTGGTGCTTTTGTCGTGCAAGAGGACTGTAGCCCTACGATTGGTATCAGGATGGGTCTGCGTTATAATACTAAATATACCGTTGAACCTTGGATTGGTATATCCTATATAGGATTCGATCGACGGCGGCCCGACACTATAATCCTAAATATAGGATTTAGTCTGGCTCTCACGGGCAAAGGCCCATAAATTTTATTGCCGGCCTTCTAATTACAACAATCCTATAAGGAACCTGTTATGTCATATACGATTTATAAAGAGAGTCTTTCAACCTTCACCGAGCGTCTAGCTACGCTTGGGAGGTATCTTTGACGTTCCAAATCTCCAATGCAAGCTTGACGAACTGAACGATCGCACAACATCACCAGATTTCTGGTCCGATGCTACCCAAGCACAAATACTCTTACAAGAGCGTGCTTCGATTGAAAGTCAAGTCAATAACTTTGCTAAGCTGAATGACTTGACCACAGATCTTACCGAACTCTTGGATC
>JAVHRC010000019.1:0-1267 GCA_036171435.1 Candidatus Aenigmatarchaeota archaeon | reverse complement strand
AAGCCAAATCCTGACGGGCTTGTTGGAAGCTGGGATTTTGACGAAGGAAGCGGAACAACAGCTAACGACGGGAGCGGTAATGGGAATATGGGAACGCTTCTACCTACAGGCTCTCCTCCAACATGGGTCAACGGAAAATTCGGGAAGGGCTTGCATTTTGACGGCACAAATGATTATGTTAGTGCGGGGAACGGGACGAGTTTGAATTTTGATACTAATGATTTTACGGTTGAAGTTTGGGCAAAAGCGGACGGTGGCATAACTGGCAGAGGGATAATTAACAAAGGCGGATGGGGTTCAATAGGATATGCTATCCAGGAAGCTGAAAGCCCAGCCAATCAATATTATTTTGTAGTGCAGGATGGCGCTGGATACAAGTCTGTCGGTATTCTTTCTGAAACTTGGGGTTGGACTCATATAGTTGGAATAAAGACAACAAATCATTTGGAGGCGTGGGTGAATGGGGTTAAGGTGGGGGAATTTAATGGCGTAATTGGTTCTTTAAGCAATCCGACAAAGGCATTTGAAATTGGAAGAAGCTTCAACTCTTATTATTTCAACGGCACAATAGACGAAGTCCGCATATACAATAGAGCGCTGACGCCGGATGAGGCAGTGACAATGAAACAGATAATATGAAACTATTCTTTTTTGAATATTCCAAGTTCAATACAAAGTTCATATATGCTCCAAGCCCAGACAACGCATTCGAATGCACGGATGAAGTCCTTCTTCTCCAGAAAATGTTTGCTGTCCGAGACGTAGGCGTTCATATTTTCCAGATGCTTTTTGGCGGGATTGCCGCCGGCCTTGATATTCTTTGTTTCAGCTTCTATCTTGCCAAGCCATTTCTCGGTTTCCCTTTTCAGCCTATCGTCTGTCGCGTTCATAACAAATGTTTTATACTGCCTTGTTATTAATAATTGTATGCTTCCTTATTTACTGGCCGGAGTCCTTGTGGCTTTGTGGATGCTTGACGCGGTTTTCACTGTGCAGGTTCTGAAAAAAAAAGGGGATAAAAAGGAGGCAAACAAACTGATGCGCGTTGTGTACAGGCGGGGCACTTTTTCATTTTTTGCATTCAAGATAATTGCCATGTCTTTCGTGGTGGCTGTGCTTTTGCTGATGTCGGAAGAATATACGATAACCGCGGAGTCTGTGATGTTTGTTTTCATTTACATCTATGCAAAAGTGGACTGGCACAACTACAAAATCTGGATGAACAGGAATAACAAGACGAAAAGCAAGGGAAACAAAAAGGATTTAA
>JAVHRC010000018.1:0-1291 GCA_036171435.1 Candidatus Aenigmatarchaeota archaeon | reverse complement strand
AATGGCCTGCTCGCTAAGTAAGTATTCCAGAAACAGTTTAAGGTTCATATTGCTTAAGTATATAATCTAGACGTGTTTTTCTGTACTAATGTTATTTATCAATAATCCCCTCGTGGAGAATGTGTTAAATTGAATTCTTCGAGCTTTTCTTCAAGCTCTTTGATTTTAACATAAAGAGATTTAACACCGGAAACAATCAATTTCCTTTGTCTGATTGTCGCGGCAGATCTACCGGTTTCTGCCGTAGACGCATAATCATCAATCATTGACAGCAACTCGTCCTCGTCAATAACGGGCTCAGAAGGCGCGCCGACAATCTCTTCAAGTCGCTATTTAATAAGACCCTTTAGTTGTTTGATAGCGAGTTTCACGATGTCTCTTCTTTGTTAAGCCTTTGGACTTGCTTCTCTAGGTGCTCAATTCTCTTAAGAAGATTTTCAACTGTCTGCTCTTCTCCAGCTTGTTCTTTGAAATAAGTTCTCACTTTGGATGGGCGTCCAGCGCCTTCTGGCCTAAGAGCGCTCTGAATGGCTTGCATCAAAGGAGAGGAGTCACTCTCACCAAACAAAGTAGAAAGTTGTTCAATGGCTCTCTGCGAGTCTTCTTTGGCAGTCTCTTTGAGATCAACAAGAAGCTCAATGTCTGCTTCAGTTGCCCGCTTTAGTTTTAATGTGTTCATCACAAAATCTGTGACACTAGGAGCATCCGCTAGTTTAAAGATAAACTCTTCGATAGCAGGGGCAGCTATTTTAGTTAAACTACCTCCTGCGGCGAGTCGCTCTGTAGCTTTATCGGCTAGCTGTTTAGCACGTTGAGTAGAGATGCCGAGTTTCTTACCGATATCAATAAAGGGGTCTCCTCCAATTTGAGCGGCGGTATCATACTTGCTCTCAGGAGTTTCCTCATCTTCCCCGGCTTCAACAGCGGCCATTTCATCATCTTTGGCAATAAGACGATCAAGCCCTTTGCTAGAGTTGATAATATCTTTTAGCTTGTTAGGCGTCATAGTCATATAACCAAGAATAGGTTTACCATTTAGACCATCTACGTAAAGCTTATCAAGAATACCCTTAAGAACTTCTTTCGAAGTTCGTCCTGTTAGACGAGACATATAGGCTTTCTGATCAGGAGAAATCGGCTTCTCTGCTTGCCGAACCAAAACTTTCAGTGAAGCTTCTGCGTTAGTTAAATCAGTAGCATCAACAAGTTTCTTCGCTTGCTCCATACGCATAGCAGAACGGCCCTGTTGTCCTTCGCCGGTAAGTTCTTCTTTAATCATCTTGCTTAAATC
>JAVHRC010000017.1:0-1296 GCA_036171435.1 Candidatus Aenigmatarchaeota archaeon | reverse complement strand
CGACAACAATCTCATGTTTAAGCACTGATGTTTGCCAGTACGGGGCTTGCGGATATACCGGCGGAGGAGGCTCAAGCGGATGCAACAACGGAATACAGGACAATGGGGGAGGCAGGAGTGGATAAATGCGGAGAATGATTTGTAACCACATCATATAATCTTTATATACCAAGTCGCATATGTAACAAGGTAACAGAATCTTTATATACTTGGTTACATAACATGTGATATGAAAGAGGAAGACCATCTGAAAGCATATCAGGAATACAAGGATAACATCTTTTCTTGGGCGATTGAAATAAGAGGATTGGAAAAATCCCAAAGAACCATAGGGCTTAATGCTTCCCGTGCAATAGTCGAACTTCTTTCCGCATATTTGCACAGGAAAAAGCTTGTTGATGAGGGTTTCCAGCTGAATCACAGATGGTTTAAATCAGAAAAGGTTTCTGAGAAGTTGCCGGACTTCAAAAATAAACAGAAAATTCTGGAAAAAATGGTTTCTTTGGAAAAATCAAGCGAAAATTTGGCTTATGGCTCTCCAAGACCATCAGAAAAAATAAGGGATATTATAGAACTTTTCAATGAAATTGAAAAAATAATTCTGGGGATGCTTAATGAATAAGCATGAATTGATAGCCTATGCAATGGATTTTTGCTCTTTCTTGTTTAGGTCTGAGATAGGAAAAAACATAGATAAAATAATCCTGTTCGGCTCTGTGGCGCGCGGAGATTTTGACAGCGAAAGCGATATAGATATTTTCATAGATACTGAAAAAGCTAAAGAGATTGAGCTTTCTGTAAAAAAGATACAAAAAGCTTTTGAGAAATCGGATGTTTATGAAAAATGGAAACTGAAAGGAGTAAAAAATCCCATATCCGCAAAAATTGGAAAGCTTGAAAGGTGGGAACTTTATAGGAGCGTTATCAGCGTAGGAATACTTTTATATGGCAAGTTTGAAGAAATGCCAAAAGGTGCAAAATACTATTCAATGCTTGCTCTGGATTTCAGCAGGATGGACAGGAACAGAAAAATTAGAATTTGGAGAAAGCTCTATGGCTACAAGCAAAGAATTGGAAAGAAAATCTTTGTGTCAAAAGGGCTGTTGGAAGATATTTCAGGAAAAAAATTGGAAAGAAGCATTATTGCTGTTCCTGCTGAAAACAAGCGGAAGATTCTGGATTTCATCAGGAAGAACAGAATAAGATACAGGATTTTTGAGGTATGGACCGATAGTTTTTAGTTCGTCTCCCGCCGTACCTTCCACTATGCCTTTTATATACCACTTCTGCATAATA
>JAVHRC010000016.1:6909-24560 GCA_036171435.1 Candidatus Aenigmatarchaeota archaeon | reverse complement strand
GCAGATTCAATATCTCATGCGTAAATTCCTCCCCTCCCGCCTTCTTGATTAATTCTGCATTATCGCAAGCATCATCAACAGCAACATCAACTATGCACAAGGATGTTTTCAAATCCACAAGAACTGGCAGATATTTCATATCTATTGAAGACAGATAAAGAAACTGATAAGTATTGCTTAGCCATTCGAACAAAGATATATTTCTTAATTGGCTGCAAACTTTTTGAAATTTCGCATACGATGTTTTCCATAACGGTTCCATATCACACACACTCTTTTCTGTTTTGTCAATTGCTCATGCAAGCTAAATATAATTCATTTTTTATATATTTAAAAAGATTGCTATTTGTATTTTAATTTGAGATATATCAAAATAATTGAGCAAAGAAAAGGCAATATGTTCATATATAATATGAGGCTATCAGGCTTGACTATTCCATATAGCATTAGAAAGGCTGCCTGAAAAAATAAGATGATCAAAAACCATAAAGATAGACCATGTGTCTCTCTTATTTTTAAACTTCTGTACAGTTGGGGTAAGAACCTTATAGAAGTAAGCACTCCGCCAACAATGCCAAAAATAGTTTCTGGCATAACATATAAATTCAGAAAATTGGTTAATAAAGGTGAGTCTGAATAATTGGATATTTACTTTTTCTGATAAAAGAAAGCAGCTTTCTGTTGAGAACATATATATTAGGCTTGATAAGAAAATTAAGTCGATGAGTATGGAAAATGCAATAACAGTCAAAAACCTGAGAAAGACGTTTCAGGCAAAGCATAAAGAGGCGGGATTGAAAGGCAGCCTCAAGTCCATAATCAGGCCAAGAACTTCGGAAGTGATTGCCGTTGATAATATTTCGTTTCAGGTGAAGAAAGGCGAGATTCTCGGGTTTATCGGGCCTAACGGGGCAGGAAAGAGCACAACCATAAAGATGCTGATTGGAATTCTTTATCCAACATCGGGAAGAGTAAGCGTTCTCGGATACACGCCTTGGGAAAAAAGGCAGGAACTTGCCTTCAAGATAGGCTCTGTGTTCGGGCAGAAGCCGCAATTATGGTATCATCTTCCTTCGATTGACACTTTCAACCTTATGAGCAAAATATACGAGCTTGACGAGAAGGAATACAGGGAAAGGCTGGAATATCTTGTGAATTTCTTTGAAATCGACTATCTGAACACCCCTGTGAGAAAGCTTTCGCTCGGGCAGCGCATGCGCGCAGAGATAGTCGCGTCATTGCTGCACAAGCCGCAAATAATCTTTCTCGATGAGCCGACAATCGGATTGGATATAATCGCAAAGCAGAAAATCCGGGACTTGATAAAAGAGCTGAATAAAAAAGAAAACGTTACTGTGCTTCTCACGTCGCATGACATGGGCGATGTTGAAAAGCTTTGCGAAAGGGTGGTTATCATAAACCGCGGCCAGGTGGTGTTTGACGGAAAGCTTGAAAAATTGAGAAAGTCATATCTGCTGAACAAGCATATTGAAGTAAAATTCTCGAAGGCTCCGGCAAGATTTGAATTTACAGGAGCAAAAATAATAAGCCAAAACAAATACAGCATGACCCTGCATTTTGACACTACAAAAGGCAAAATAAGCGACTTGGTAAATTATCTGACAAAGAAATTCGAGGTTCTTGACATAAACGTTTCCGACCCGCCGATTGAGGAGATAATCGCCAAGATATACAGGAGTGAATGAAATGTCCTTGAGCAAATACGCGGAAGTTGCGAAAATAGAGCTTATCAACAGTTTTGCCTACATATACGAATTTCTTGCGGGGGCAGTCTTCATTGCGATAATACTTTTTGTCTTCTTCAACATGTGGACTGCTATTTACAAGTTTTCAAATGTTACTGTGATTTCAGGATTCAGTTTTGCTGCATTAATGTGGTTTCTCGTGGTGTCGGAATCCATAACATTCACAGATGGAAAGAGTATAAGCAAGAGAATATCGGAAGAAGTCAAGTCCGGAGACATTGCATATTCTTTGAACAAGCCTTATAACTTTATTCTATACAATTATGCGTATCATATCGGCTCTGCCTTGCTTTCCGTTTCAACGACTTTTTTCATGGGCGCCCTGCTTTTCATGTTTCTCATAGGCATGCCGCCGATAAATCCCATAGGCATCCCTTTTGTGCTTCTGACAGTATTGCTCTCAATTACTTTGGATTTCCTGATATATTTCCTGATAGGATTGTCATCATTCTGGTTTGAGGACATATCAGCATTCCTGTGGATGCAGCAGAAGTTTGTATTTATTCTGGGAGGCATGCTCCTGCCTTTGGAATTCTTCCCGAAGTTCCTGCAGGATATTGCGATAAACCTTCCCTTTGCATATATTGCATATGCGCCCGCAAAACTGTTCGTAAGCTTCACGCCAGAATTTTTTGTGCGAACGGTCCTGATGCAATTCGTTTGGATAGGTTTTTTTGCTGCGGTAGCTGTTGTCTTTTATAAAATCGGCTCAAAAAAGGTGTCAATAAATGGCGGTTAGAAACATATTGAAGTTTTTCACGGCATATGTAAAGACGAACCTGCAGTCTGCCATGGAATACAGGATGAGTTTTATAGTGCGGTCAGCAGGCATGTTCGTCAATGACATAGCTTGGATAATTTTCTGGATGATATTCTTTGCAAAGTTTCCTGCTGTGAACGGTTGGGCGTTTAATGATATATTGATGATGTATTCCATTATCACAATAGGATTTGGCTTGGCTATGTTTATTTTTGGCAACTTGAGGTATATGCCGGAAATAATCATCAAAGGAAATTTAGACTACTATCTGGCTCTCCCAAAACCTCCATTGCTGCATATGCTTGTCAGCAGGAGCGACTTTTCAGGCCTTGGCGATATTCTTTTCGGCATATTGCTTCTCTTCATTGCAGTCCCGCTCACTTTTCAGTCGCTGACTCTCTTTTTAATATTGCTAATCATGTCTTTCCTGATACTGCTTCATCTTGCAGTAATCTCCGGCTCCCTTACGTTCTTCATCGGCGGCAGCGGAAAAATGCAGGATACGGTGTTGTTTTCAATTGTCACGTTTGGCTCCTATCCGTTCAGCGCATTTGAAGGCATAGCCAAGGCAATACTGCTTACGGCAATTCCTGTCGGCTTCATTACCGGCATACCTGTCGAGATAATGAAAAGTTTCAACCCGGTGCTGATGTTGTATATGCTTGTCGCCACGGTGGTGATAATTGCAATCGCCCACATAATCTTCAGAATAGGATTGAAAAGGTACGAGTCCGGGAATTTGATAAATGTCAGGGTTTAAACGGAAAGAAAGGTAAATAAGATTTCTATATTTCCCCTTTCAGCGCAGAAGGCGATCCGCCAGCGTGCCAGCTCTGGCGCGGGCGCACCTGCATATTGTATAGGCGCTCGGAATTGTCGTCAAGAACAAGTGCCGAGCCTTTTGATTTCGGCAGCTCCGAGATGAATTTCTTTATGTCAAAAAGAAGGTAAGTTTGCATTATAGCGGAAAGCGCGTCAATATCCGATTTTGCGGTAAGCCTGTGGGCTATCACCAAGTCAGACTGTGCTATGACATCCTCGTGCAATTTGTTCGGCCTTTGCGTTATGAAAACGCAGCTTATTCCCGGCTGGCGCCCCTGACGGACAAGGGTAAGAAGCGCGTCGCTTGCAGCCGTCTTTCCTTCCGCAGGCAAAAATTCGTGCGCCTCGTCCATTATAAGCCATGTCATCGGAAGCTTCTTGACGCTTTCGCCGCTCATTAATTCAACCTCCTCTTCCCTTCTTGCCACTATCCTTGCCTCATAGATTTTTCTTGCCAAGATGGAAAGCATCAGGTTTCTCACGTTCCATTCCTGCAATGAAACGTCAAGCACGGAAACTGTTCCGGGCTTCATAAAATCCTCTATTGCCGTGCCATCCGCGGAAAAAATCCCCCATTCCATGGCCGAGAGGAACTTGCCCTGAAGTGAGAGCCTTTCCCTTTCCTCGAAGTGGTCGTCCTTTCCTATCTCCTCTATTATTTCATCCAACCCGTAATTGCCGTTTTTCCCGAGCCTTTTTATTATCCGCTCAAGCAAAATGGCGAGCGAATCGCTCGGGTTTATTCCAAAAGTAACAGCCCAGTCCCCCGCTGAAAGCTCGTCAGGCCGGATAGAAAAAAGCCCGTCAAAGCCAACGCCGGACATTTCGTAAGTTTCTTTCAGCCCTATGGGCACAAAATTCTGTATCGGGAATCCAGAAGGCTTCATGCTCCACTCGCTTAACAAGACCAGGTCTTTTTCGTTCGGATTCTTCATGCTCCAGAAAATTCCCATGGTATCAAGCATGATGCAGGAAAGGTTTTTCCTTATCTCTTCCGGCTGCTTCATTATCTCCTCGGCTATCACAGCTCCTGAGTAGGATTTTCCGGATCCTCTTTTTCCAACTATCAGCACAACATGCGGGCTGGAAACGTCCATAAGAACCTTGTTCGTCAGGTGCGCGTCCTCGCCGCTTCCAACAATATGTTTCCCGAGAAAAATGCAGCCCGTGCTGCCGCGCTTTTCAATCTCCTCCGGCTCACGCCCCACGACTATGTCCGTTATCGGCATACATCATATTTCAAACCTTCAGGATAAATAAGTTTCGCTAAAAGTAATTTGCAAGGCTATTCTTCAATCTTTTAGATATCTTCCATTACAGGCTTGTCTTCTATAAACTTGGAAGGCAAACCAAGATTCTCAAAATACTTGCACATTGCTATGCATGCAAACTTTTCAGTGGAATAATGCGTTCCGCCGAGAATATTGATATTGTGCTCTTTGGCATAATCATGCGCTTTCTGCGAATGGTCATTTCTTGCTGTTATTCCCGTTACAAGGACATTAACTCCTGATTCTGCAATTTCTTCAAGCATCTCAACGGCGTTGCCGCCGCCGGCTATGACAGCAACATTTCCATTTTCAATCTCATTCCCGCCATATTTGTACAGGTTTGCTTTATGTTCTATGGCAGACTCAAACTTTTTCTTCAATTCTTGGACTGTAATAGAATCTGACTTTCCAAATATTCCGCATAAGCCTCCAAAATAAGGCGCGAAAGGTTTTTCCGGTTTTATTCCAACAGCTTTTGCCAAAGTAGCGCTTGTTGAGTATTTACCATAGTTATCTAGCGGTACATGAAGATTGTAAACTGAAATCTTACTTTTCTTAAATTCTTGCAGCATATTCCTATCCATTTGCTGGAAGACTTCAGGTGCTTTTCTTATATCCCAGGTTGAAGGATGGTGAACGAAAAGTAGCACATCCCTTTCATTTTTATTCAGAATATATTGCATAACAGCATTTGAAGGAAATACCGCGGTATAAACTTTTTTAATTTCATTTGTATTATCGCAAACCAAGCCCATAGAACGTCTTTTGAAATTCTCGGTAATAAATTCTGATACTGTTTTCATATATTCTGCCCAGTCATCACTCAAGCCAGGCAATATAAAATCCTTTTCAAGTTCTGCATATAATTTCTCTGCCTTCATATTATTCCTAGAATTATACTCCTTATAATATTTTTCGGAAAGGCGTTAATTATTTAAATGGGCTTTTTAAACTCAATTCATGGCAAAACCAAAAAACAGCAAAACAACAAAATCCAAGATGAGGGTTTCGTTCGGCACGCTTGCATTCTTGGGAATATTTATCGTCGCTTACGCGGCGAACTGGATGCAATCTTACGCAAGCGAGACTCTTCTTCTGGCCGGATTGCTCGGCATGGTTGTGGCGATTTTCAACATAAGAAAGAATGAAGAGAAGGATTTCCTGGTTGCGATAACCGCGTTTCTCGTGGCAGTCCTTGTCCTGTCTCTCATACTGGGATACATAAGCCTGCTGAGCACGTTCCTGACATATCTTGCGGTCGGCTTCGGGGTTTCCGGAATGATAACGGCCTTCTACATGATAATCAGGCTCGGCTACAACGAGTAGAATTTTTCAATTGCACGATTTTTTCGTGCATTTTTATTTATTTTGTTACTTTTTTATATTTTCTATATTTCTATAAAACTTCTTTTCCTTGATTCAAAAACGGCAACCCTGTCATATCCGACAGATTTAACCAGGCTAATGATTTCTTTAAAATGGTTTCCAACGGCATCCGGGCTGTGAGCATCAGACCCTAATACAATAGGGATTCCTAAATCAAAGCACATTTCAAGAATCTTCCTGCTGGGATACTGTTCTTTGCATTTGTCCAATCCTGATGCATTAACTTCTATACACATGCCTTTTTTTCCAATAAGCTCAACAGTTTCCCTAACCAAGTTGTCATATTCTTCGTCAAACACGAATCCATATTTTTTAAGCCTATCGATATGTCCTATTATATCAAACATACCGCTATTAACAGCGCTTTGTAACATTTTGAAATATCTTCTGTATATGTATTTCAGATTATATTGTTTCCACCACTGCCCGCTGGGAACAGCAAGGCTTCCTATAGAATCTGAAGAGACAATCAAATAGTCAAAATCAAACCTATTGAGAGTTTCTTTTATTTTGTCTAAAAATTCCGGACAAGAATCCACTTCGCAACCTATCTTTACAGGGATTTTTGATGTTTTTTTGAACCCCTGCATAAGTTTTATATAACTTGCCAATTCGTCAGGCAGCATTGAAGCTTTGTTTTCAATTAGAAAATCAGGAGAATAGTTAAAGAAAAGATGCTCTGAAAATCCGATTTCCGGTATTTGGCGTGCAATGGCGACATTTAAAAATTCTTCAATTTCGCCCTTCGCATCCCTTGAAAATTTCGTATGGATATGATAATCTGGTAGCATAAAATCATCTAATATCAATCAAGCTAAATAGATATATTTTACGTTCCTTCCACCTTCACCACGTTTGTGAATCCCTCCTTCTCCTTTTCCATCCTGTAGAGATAGCCGGAAACGGCAGCCTCCAGTGACGGGTCGTGCGTTATCAGGAAAACCTGCTCCACGAACTCGGTTATGTTGTCATGCAAAACGTTCGCCAATTCCGCAACCGCTTTCTCGTCAAGATTGTGCGTTGGCTCGTCAAGCACAAGCCACCTCAGCTGCGGCGCAAGAACCAACGCAAACGCCATTCTCAATGTCAGGCAAGCTATTGAACGCTCGCCTCCGGAAACATTGTCTATCGGCATCCACCCGTTGGAATCCTGAACCTGGAGGACGTAATCCCCGTCTATTGCAATCCTCGCGGAAGAGAAGTCGTTATAGGGATACAGGCTTTCCCATAGCATGTGCATTGCATGGTTTATCGCGCCGATAAAATCCTTGCGCAGCTGCTCCTGCGAAATCTCAAGGCCGCGCTCCAGCAGTTGCAATTGTTCTTCCATTGCCGCGGCTTTTCTTATCTCCAGCCTGCATTCGCCAGCCGTTCTTTTCCTTGCTTCCGCGGCTTCAAGCCTTTTGCGCTTTTCCAGAATCATTTCGCCCGTGAATTTCGTTTTTGCCTCTATGGTTTTTTCCATGCCTATCAGATTTTCAAGCATTATCTTGGAATCCTTAAAAGTTTCTTCAGAAAACAATCTTGAGACATGGCTTAATCTTGCATTGAGCGCTTCAGCCTCCGCAACATTTCCTTCAAGAATCCTGCGCTTCTTCTCGATTTCAAACCTTCTTGCAACGGAAGATTTTGCAGACTCGTGCTCGGGTATCAGGTTTTCAAGCTCGGATTGAAGTGCGGTTGCATTTTTTTCCATGTCATGTATTTCCTTTTCAAGCTTCTCGGCGTCTTTCGACAATATTTCTGATTTCTGTTTTGCATTCTCAATTTCCGCTTCCGGGTTTCCAATTTCATTTCTTCTAATCTCCGCAACTTCAAGCTCGGACGCAGCCCTTTCAATATTTTTTCGCTCAATGGCAAGCGCTTTCATCAGGCTTTCGGCATCCGCCTTCTTAACGGAAAGCAATTCCGATTTCTTTTTTGACTCCAGGATAAGCTCCCTTTTCTTTTCTTCCGAGAGCTCATGCCCGCACACAAGGCACCTGTTTTTCAGGTTATTGGCAAGCTCGCATCCCGCGATTTCCATTTTCAAGGAGCCTATTTCAACGGCTTTCTCCTCTATTTTCGATGAAATTTCCCTTAGCCCGCTTTTTGTTTTTTCAAACTTATTTCCCTGAAGCATGGCTTCAAGCCTTTCCTTCTCCGCTTTCATTTTCATAAATTGCGACAATCTGTCATTTTCCGCGCCAAGCTCAAGCTTCTTGCCGAGAAGACGATTTCTTTCTTTCCTTATCCCGATTGCAGAAGAATCAATCCGACTTTTTAACGCTTCTATCTTGTCTTTCAGGATGCTGACATCGTTTTCAGTATAGCCTTTGTCAAGCTGTTTTTCAATAAAAGAAATGTCGGATTTCAATTGTCTGTTCAGGCCTTCAAGAAGCGATATTTTTTCTGAAACAGTTCTTATCTCATCCTTGGTTTTTTCAAGACTTGCGATGCTGCTTTTCAGCGCTTCCTTTTTTCCTCTTGCCTTCTCCGCTTCCATAAGAAGTGATTCATGCTCCTTCCTCAGCATTTCCATGTCAGCCCCAAGGGATTCCGCCTCGGCCTTTGCCTCAACTTCATTGATGCCCTCAAGCATGTTTTCCTTTTCTTCCCTGTGCACGGAAAACCTGTTTTTCAGCGAGACCGCGGAAATTCTTGCAGACTCAAACCTGTCCAGCCTGAGAAGCTCGTCTATTTTTTTCATCCTCTGCCCTTTCGGTATTGTGAGAAATATGTCAAGCTGGTTCTGCTCGGAATATACGGCGCGCGTGAACAAGTCATAGTCGACTTTCAATATTTTTTCCACTTCCTCCGTAACTTTCTGCGATTGCATTTCCACGAGCCCCCCGTTCTTTCGGAATTCTGCGCTTGTGGATTTTCCTTTTTCAATTCGCCTTTTCACGGAACATGAATCGCCGTTGGAATCAAATTCAACTTTTACTTCCGCAAACCTCTGCTGTTTCGGCTTTTTCATTATCATGTCCTCCAGCTTTATTTTTTTCTGCTGGAGCTGCGGAAACGTGCCGAACAGGCCGAAGCATATCGCATCAAGAACGCTGCTTTTTCCCGAGCCCATTCTCCCGATAAGACAGTTCGTGCCTTCCGAGAATTCGAGTTCGCTTTGTAGGTGCGAGCGCCAGTTTGTCAGGGAAACGCGTGTTATCATCGGTATAGAATGTGGACGAAAACTTATATCGTTTGAAGAAAGTTTAAATATCTGTCTTTCCAATTAATCTTGATATTATGACTTCCAACCGCGCCATCGGGTTCTGGGTTGTGGGCGCAATATGCGTATTTCTCGGCGCGCTGATAGCTGGCGCTGTTGACCCCTCGGTTCTCGGCGCGACAATGGCGACAACGATTATCGCTTACATAATTTCCTTCGTGCTGATTCTGATAGGCGGAATGTTCTGGATTTCAGTGGCGACCGCGATTCATGAAGGGGAGTAAAGAATCAATATCGCTTATGAAAAAATTTCTTCAGAATGATTACAGAAAGCTTAAATGCTTTTCTGTATATAATAATTAGATACAATAAGTGGTGGGAAAATATGACGCTCGAAGACCATGAAACAGGAAAAACAATAGTAAATCCTTTCATTACTCTTTATAGTCCTGAACATGCATGGGTCGCGTTGAATACGGAAACCTTTGGCGAAGACGGCCAACGAGAAATTATACATATTTTAGATGAAAAAAATTATATTAAAGCAAGGGATGAAGGATGGAGAATGTATAAAGTTGTTGCAACAGTAGGGAAACAGAATGAAACGTTTCGTTATGAAGAAAGAAATATGCATGCTTTGGGTAGAACTGTTCGCATAGATGGTGCGGATGATGCAATAGCACTAATTCCTTTGGGATATTTATTGGACGATGTTGTAAGAAAGAATTTTCAAAAATCATATAAATTCTTTGAAAAAAATCGCGGCATAAAAATATAATAAAATTCAACATCCTTTCCTGTCGCAAATCCAATGCACAACAGATACGCAGGAACTTGCCAAATAAGAAGTTTCTCCAAGAGATATTTTTTCTGCTAACTTTTCAGCAAGCGCCTTCTCCTTTTCCGGAATTCCCGCGTTGTCGCCGAGAATGAAAACTGGATTTTCCTTTAATTCTGTTTCTTCAATATCTTTTCCCTCCTCATCAAGCAAATAGAAATCGCATTTCTCTTTTTTCACTTCTTCCAGTATCTCCTCAAAGCTTTTCTGCGCGTAAAGGATTCCGTTGTCAGTGCGCTTCCATTCCTTGCCAAGTTTGTCGGTTTGCATTTTCTCCAGCGTCTTGCTTATCCAAAGCCCGATTGAGCGCTCGTCAGGCGAAATCTTTCTTATCCCGCCGTCAAAACAGAGCGCAACCGGCTGGCTTCCGCCGTTCAGCGAGATGAAAATCCGCGTGTCGCGCCTTATCGTGTATGAGACGAAAAGCGCTGCGGAAACGCACCTGCACGCGATGTCAATCCTTCCCGCGCCCGGCAAGTCCTTTTCGAAAAACGGCTTCGTCCATCCGCGGCTGTAAAGAATGAATGTGCGCATAACATTATGAATAGAAAAGAAAGCTAATAAGTATATACAAGGATTTTAAGTGCAAAAAAAGCGTAACTGATTGTTATTGAATTATTTTTGTATTGTGAATTTTTCCAAGATAAAAACAAACATACAAAAAAGTTACGCCATTGAAACGAATTCTATTTTATCAAGTCCATTATCGACTTCAAAACGAAATCTGGCTCCGTGTCGCCTTTTGCCAAGTCGTATTCCCTCTTCTTGTCCCTGCCGCTCAGCGTGAGCGCGGTTGCGAAGCCGAGCCTGTTTCCCATAAGCACGTCCGTGTTCAGTTCGTCGCCGATGGAAATTGTTTTTTCGGCATCAAGTTCCAGCCCGCGCACGACATGCATCATATGGTCCGAAGGCTTTCCTATGAGCTCCGCTTTCTTGTACGTGCAGGATTCGATGACTGCCGCGAGCGCGCCGCCGCCAGGAATGCGCTTGTTTCCGTAGAAAAAAATCCTCCCATCGGCTGTTTTGAAAAACTTTGCGCCGTCCTCGACCAATATGCATGCTTTTGCGAGCTTGTCATAAGTTATGCTCCTGTCCTCCGCCATAACCACGGCGTCGGGATTGTGGTCTGTAAGAACTATTTTATTGTTTCGCAATTCCGTTATCATTCCCTCGCCGATGCAAAAAACCTTTTTCTTTTTGAAAAGTCCCACGGCAACTTCGGAAGGGGTTGTTATCTGCTCGGGCCTCGCGCTTATGCCGAAGCTCTGCAATTTTTTTGCAAAACCCTCCTTTGTAAGAAGCGTGTTGTTGGTTATGAAATGCACGCGCTTGCCCTGCCTGCGAAGCTCCGAAAAGACGGAAGAAACCTTGTCAACCAGCTTCGTCCAGTACCATACGGTGCCGTCCAAATCGAAGACGAAATTGTCAAACTCCGAGAATTTTCTGTCAAGCATGAAGTGAATTATATGTTAACATATAAAAAGACTTGTTGTCAGGCAATAAAGAATCAGAACAGAGTTAAAAAAAATTATGCAGGCTTGCAGATGCAAGCCTTTCGCAAGAATTTACTTCTCCCTTGCCACGTGTGCATAAGGCGGAGTAAGGATTATCCAGTCCTCCTCGATTCCCGCGATGTCGCCGTTTAACGCGACGCAAGTCTTGCGGAGCTTGTCTATCGCGCGCTTGAGCTCGCTCATGTCCTTTTCTTTCAGGGATTTTATCTTTACAAGCACGACAGAGCCGTCCCTTACAGCCTTCTGTATCCTGTCCGAGTCTGCAAAAGACTCCAATCTGTCAATCTTTATCTGGACTTTGCTGCCGATGCCTTCCATAGCAGAAGTATCAAGCTCAATGAACTCGTCCTCAGCCAATTCTTTTGGCGAACTTTTTCCGAACAATCCTCCTAGAACCATACAATCACCCTTTAAAAACCGCTTTTTTATTTTAAGATTAATAATAATCTTTATTCCCTATTGAGAGCGCAAATATTTAAAGGTTTAATCGAGCGTACTTTGCTTCTATAGTGCTATGTAGCGCTGAAGGCAGCAATTCTTTTAGTCGTGCCTTACCCTTTTTTATATCATCATCGCCTCCAACACGCTTAATTACAACAGCTTCCACAATCCTGTCTAAAAATGCAGGATTGCAGGATTTTGAATATTCATCTCCAAACGGAGATATATCGTTTCTAAGCAATGCATAACCAACACAAAAATCGCTATTAACGGCTTCAAGCTTAAACAAGCCATTGCCATCCATAACTTCTTTTTTAAGTTCTGAAAAATTATCATGCCGATGAATTATATTCTTGCCTTCATCCAAGCCGGGCCAATATAATTGAGATTTATTATCTATATTCGCCAACACCAAAGGCTCGCGAATGAATGGCGTGTGATTTTCTTGAACACTAATATAATTTATTCCATTAAACTGCTGCATGTAAGCATTCAACGCCCGCTTTCTTGATTCAGGACGTAAGGCGGGATAAATCGCGCCAACCACATTATAGAGTTTGGTATTGGGTATAAAATCATCGCCAATTCCCTGAACGCGCTCTGCTTCCAAGCCTTCAAGCAAGCCAATAATATTATCGGAATATTTAATTCCTTCATTTCTTGTATTGGCGTCCAACCGTTCCAGCAATCCTGCATTGCCAAGAATTTTTATTAAATCGTTAGAAACAATTTCAGCGCCCATTAACATCACC
Source organism: Candidatus Aenigmatarchaeota archaeon (assembly GCA_036171435.1). GTDB lineage: Archaea > Aenigmatarchaeota > Aenigmatarchaeia > Aenigmatarchaeales > DAIDAN01 > DAIDAN01. The sequence goes on along the minus strand of JAVHRC010000016.1, from coordinate 11,859 downwards.
CAAACTTATGCCTGATAATTATCTGCAAAGAAAAGGATAAATACCCTATCCTTTCTGCTCCGCCTCCAAAAGCGAAACAATGTTCCATACGACCGTGCGCGTGTACATCGGGATGTTCGGGTCGTTCGTTACCTCGTCCAGGGAAGATATTACGGTGTTAATTTTTACAGCCTTGTCCTGACCGCCGCTAAGAACGCTTATGGATTCCTCGCACCTTGTGCGTATGTTTCTCGGCACCGTGCGGTCGTCCGCTATCTGCCGCAAGAGCGGTATGATTTGCTCGAACATGAAAATTCGCCTTTTCTTTTATTTCGGATTTCATATTTTCAAAACCTTCGGTTGTTGAACAAGTTTCGGTTAATATTTGCTTTGTCCGAAACTTTTCAAAGCCCTTTGTTTGGTAAAAATAATATAGAAAGTGAAGGATAAAAAGGTTTGGTGCAGGGGGTGAGATTTGAAATCGCGAACTTTTTCCGTAAACGCTTTTGCGCGAAGCGGAAAAGGGTTTCTCACGAACGGACTAACCGACAAGGCCCTCAACCTTGCACCTTTAACCTAGCTTGGCGACCCCTGCATAACAATTCAGTATTGGCTGAAGAATTTAAATACACTTCGGAATCAGGCAACCGAAAGATACCCGTAACCTAAAAGACATACTAATTCTCAAGGAAGGGTGAAATAAAATGGCAATAGATTTTCAAATAAAATTTCTAGGGGCTGAAATAAAATTCAGAATTAAGAAATAAGAATTAAGAAGAATCTTATCTCGCGCCGCCCGCTTCCCTTTCAACGCGCTCCTTCTCCCTGATTCCGTAGGAGTTCTGCGAGTCTCCGCTGCCTGCGGCTATCAGTTCGTCCGCGAGAACTGCGGCGAATCCCTTCGGGTTTGAATGCGCCTTCTGGAATGCGCCCTGCACCATCGTCCTCAAGGCCAAATCCACGCGGCGCTGCGGCGCTGCCACAACAGCCTTCCTTACCATTATTCCGCCGACCTGGTAGCTTGTTATTTCCTCGCGGAGCGCGGAGTTCTCCACGGCACGAACAAGAACCTCTATCGGATTTTTCTTTGTTCTGTCTTCTACAATCTGCAGGACCTTTCTCATTAGAATAATCGCGGTTGCGGATTTTCCGCCGCAGTTGCCGCTGCCCAAAAGATGCTTCTTTCCGCGGTGTCCCGGAACAAGAAAGTGGTTCGCGAGCCTCTCTACTATGTTCATTTCCGACTTGTGGAACTGGCTGCGCATTCGCCCGTGCGATTTTGGCAAAATCGCAGGCTTCAGCGAAATATATCTCTGCAGTCCCAAATCCTTGACTTCTATGCCTTTCATGCTCCACTTGTTGAAAAGCTTCACTTCAGGAATTACAATTGCCTTGGCAGGCGCCTGCTTTGTTTTTGATGTTCTTGCAGGAGCTTTAACATGAGAAGGCACCTCCTTCCTTGTTGAATTTTCCTTTTGTTCTGCTTTTATTTCGGTTTTCATTTCTTCCATAAAAATCAATTCAAATATGTTTTATCAAAATCATTTTTTCGCTTCCGGCGCTGGAGCCGCGGCCGCAGCCTTCTTTTTTTTGCCTTTCAGCAATTCCGACAATGACTGGTTGTTCACTTTCACGACTTTCCATCGCACGCCCCACATGCTGCCTATCGGGCCGCCCTGCGAGCCGCCGAGCCCTGCAACCAGGACTTCATCGTGTTCGTTTATCAAATCAATCGCGCCCGTTCTCGGGCAAAAAGCGGTTACCTCTTTCCCGTTTTTCAGGAGCTGGACGCGGACGCACTTGATAATTCCAGAGTGCGGCTGTTTTTGCTCTATGCCTTTTTTGGCTATGACTATCGCCCTGGCAAGCGGCGCGCCTTCCAGCGGGTCCTTCTTTTTCTTCACCTTCAGCACCCTGTTGCTGTAGTGAATATCCTTCCACCTGAGCTTCTGCCTCCTTTTTTTCAATTCCCTTCCGCTGAATTCTCCCATAATTACACCGTTTATAATCGCAAACAGCATTCTTGGATAGTATTAGATTTAATTTGCGCTTTCCTCATTTAAAAAACAAACTATTTAAACGTTTATAATATTCTTGCAAGATTAATTTACTCCAATTTATGGTAGCCCCGGGCAGACTTTCGCCTTTCTTGGCGAAAGGCTAGGAAAACCTTTCGGGTTTTCCTTGCTTCGAACTGCCGTCTACGGGTATCTTCGTCATCCGGAATTGAATAAACTCCGTCTTTGCTTTAGCAGACGCCAAAGCCCGCCATCCTCTTGGCGGTGACGCGGCAACCTGCAATGCAAGTCACCGCCTCGACCTTGGCCACTAGACCACGGGGCTATGCAAAAGTATCTTGTATCTGAATAGTTTAAATATTTGCAATAAAACTATTATTTGTGATAATATGAAAATCCTTACCATACATTCCGACTTCATAGAGATTGAGCCGAAGACGAAGGCGATAAAGTCTGCGGAAGAAATTGACAAGGTGAAAAAGCGGGTTGAAGACTGCCTCGTAGTATTCACCTCGGTGGAGGAAGGCGACAGGGAAAGCGTTGCAGAGAAAACCGCAAAAGAGATTTCTGATGTCGCGGAGCAGGTGAAGGCGAAAAAAATTGTTCTTTATCCTTTCGTGCATTTGACAAGCAAGCCGGCTTCGCCGGAAACGGCGCTGGCGGTTCTAAAAGAAACTGAAAAAATATTAGGAAAAAATTATGAGGTTTATCGCGCGCCTTTCGGATGGTACAAGGCATTCACGATAAAATGCAAGGGGCATCCGCTTGCGGAACTGAGCCGCGAGATAAAGGAGATTGAAGAAGATGAAAAACCGAAAACAAGGGAAGAAGTCATGGAAAAAATAATACGAAAGCATTATATACTGACGCCAGAAGGCAAGGAATATCCTGCGGAAATGGAAGGTTTGAAGAACCTCAAACTCTTGGATAATTATCCAGCATTAAAGAAATATATTTATTCCGAGGAATTAAAGAATGTTCCTTCAAAAGAGCCGCCGTCAATAAAAACAATGCGGATGCTTGAACTTATCGATTATGAGCCTGCAAGCGACCAAGGACATTTCAAATTTTATCCGAAAGGCAATCTTATTTTTGAGCTTATGAAAGAGTGGACTTATCAAATAGCGGTGGAGAAGTTCGGTTCAATGCAAATAGAAACTCCAATATTATATAACTGGAATGAGCCTGACATCAGGGCGCAGGGAATGTCGTTCCATGAAAGGCATTATTCCATAAAGACGGAAGACGGCAAGGAATTTGTCTTGCGGTTCGCCGGCGATTTTGGCTTGTTCAAGACAATGAAAAATGTCACAATGAGCTACAAGCAGCTGCCGATAAGAATTTATGAGCTGTCAAAAAGTTTCCGTTATGAAAAAAGCGGAGAACTTACAGGATTGAAAAGGCTAAGAGGATTTACAATGCCTGACATTCACAGCTTTACAAAAGACATAGAGCAGGGCTGGGATGAGTATCAGGAACTTTATAAGAAATATGATGACTTGGCAAAGGGAACAGGAGTGGAATATGCGGTAGTTTTCAGGATTGTGGATACTTTTTATGAAAAATACAAGGATAAAATTATTGAACTGTTGAAATATTCCAGACAGGCCGCATTTATAGAAACTCTTTCAGCGATGAAGCATTATTGGGCTGTGAAGCACGAGTTTCAGGGAATTGATTCAGTTGGCGGAAATACGCAATTGTCTACCGTTCAGTTGGATGTCGAGGATGCGGAAAGATACGGAATAATGTATACTGACAAAGACAACAAGAAAAAAGGATGCGTTATATGTCATTCTTCAGTTGGCTCAATAGAAAGATGGATTTATTGCATACTTGAGCATGCGTTGAAGAGCGAAAAGAACCCGATGCTTCCGCTGTGGCTCTCGCCGACTCAAGTGCGGTTGTGCCCGATGAACGACTCGCTTGTTGGTTATTGCGAGAAGCTTGCCGACGAGCTGGCGGAGCAAAATATCCGCGTTGACATTGACGACCGCGTGGAAAGCGTGCAGAAAAAAATAAGGAGCTCGGAAATGGAATGGGTTCCGTACACGGTTGTTGTCGGTGAAAAGGAAAAAGAATCCGGTTCGCTGGCTGTCCGCTTTCGCGAGACGGGAAAAGTCGGGAACCTGAAACCGCAGGAGCTTGTGAAAATAATCCACGAAAAGACAAAAGATTTCCCTTTCAAGCAGCTTCCTCTGCCGAGGCTGCTAAGCAAGAGGCCCGTGTTTGTGGGATAAAATCTTCTAAAGCAAAAACTTCAATCCTCCCAGAACTCCAAGGGATATTGCCGTAACAATCAGTCCTGCGACAATAACGCCTGCTGTTATCGATAAAAAGCTTTTTTTCCAGTCCATTCCGAGCAGCCATGCGAGCGCTGTTCCCGTCCACGCTCCCGTCATCGGGAGCGGCACGGCAACAAAGACTGCAAGCCCGAGCAGTCCGTATTTTTCTATGTAAGGCTTTCCGTTTCTCTGCGTGCGCTCAACAAGCTTCTGCACAAATCCCCATTTCGAGAAAATCTTTTCATAAAAGAATCTCAACCCGAAAAAAACCGGGAAGAACACGAGGCTGTTCACAATGACGGCTATGAAAAATGCGGTAGCAGGGTCAAGTCCCTGCAAAAGCGCGAAAGGTATTCCGCCGCGCAGCTCCGCTATCGGGAGCGCTGTTATCACGATAAAATACAGCAAAATGGAAAAATCTATCATAACAGAAATTGGAGGGAAGATTATAAAAAGGTTTTAGAGATTGCAGGCATGAGAAATTTTTACAAATATTATTGGCTGGCATATTTCGCAACCAATCCCTTAATATATCTTGCCATCCTCGCGTCTATATTTTTTATTATTTGTGCAAATTCTCCAAAATATCTATTTTCCGGCAATTCTGCAAAAGAAGAAAAGTCTGTCAGCTCTTTCTGCCTGCGAGGGATATTCCCCAAAACATCCAA
>JAVHRC010000016.1:0-6809 GCA_036171435.1 Candidatus Aenigmatarchaeota archaeon | reverse complement strand
TTTTTCAATAGTTTTTCCGTCTATTCCCCCCTTTAAGAGTTTTACCCTTTCTGCTGATGTTTCAAGTACCATTCATATCACCATTTTAATTTTTTATTTTTTGAATATATTATTTTATTTTTCGCTAAAGACAGCGTTGTTTTCTTCTTATTTGCTCAAGTGCTCCCAGATGTGGTCGAACATTGGAGCGAACACTTTTGCAGCCTGTTCCGACTGCGCCCAAAATGCATTTTCCTGCGTCGGATGAGTCTCGTCTCCGGTCAGTCCGAGAATCACATGCTTTCCGTCAACCACAATAAACTTTCCCAGCTGTTCGGTTGATTGCCTCACTTCTGCAAAGCTCTTCAGCTTCTCCATGAATTCAGGCTCTGTCTTTCCATGCACGGCTATTTTGATACTAACTCCCTTTGAGGAAAGCCTTTTCAGCGTGTCCTCGTGTTTTGCGTGCATTTCCTTGAGCGCCTGAACGGATGAGACAATTGAGATTCTGCTTTTCGCGGACTTGAAAACAGTGCCGAGCTGGTCATGCACCTGGTGGCTTCCCTTGAGCGAACCGGACAAATCGCCGGGCTCAACCAACTCCAAACCGTCCTTGAAAATCTTGTCAAGCTCCTTCAAAGTGGGCGATGTTTTAAGCGTGTCAATCTGCTTTGCGGAAACTTCCGCATCCTCCTTTATTTTCTTTTTTGCGCGCTCCAATGCTTCCGTGGGAGGTATGGCAACATACTGCAAAGGCTTCGCATTCTTCACCATCACGAAACCCTTGTCAGCCAGGGTTTCCAGCACGTCATAGCTTCTTGAACGCGGTATCTTTGCAAGCTCTGAAAGCTCTCCTGCAGAGGCAGTGCCCCTTGAAAGCAGAGCCACCCAAAGCTTTCTTTCATACAAGTTCAATCCTATCTCTTTCAGCGTGTCAAGAACGTGCTGAGATGCCACCATTGTTGCCATAAAACTCACCTGTTTTTTATTTCAGATATTTTTTATCATTATTTTTGAAACATGCCGTCATTTTAGCGGCAGTTTTAATTATAAATCTTGAATACAATCCGTCTTATATACCGCATGCCTCATTTATAAGCTTTTGACCAGTTTCTACTTCTAAGTCATTGCCTATTTTATATTAACTTAGATTGTTTTTAAAGTATTTAAGCTTGACTACTATTATGTGACATCCTATTTTATATGCCAAAAGATATATTATTAACAATATAAATTGCCGTTTTACGCAATATTGTTTTAATTTTCCGCAAGCGTTTTTTCCAAGCTCAATACAGAAAAGGGCTTTATGGTGGGCGAGGCCGGATTTTTCCCGAAGAGGAACCTACGGTTCCCCTTGAGGGTTGATTCCCTCCCTTTATCGAACTTCATTTAAAATATATTTTTGGTTTTGAACCGGCGACCACCCGGTTATCAGCCGGGTACTCCAACCTGGCTAAGCTACCCGCCCATTTTTATTTAATCTGCAACAAGCTATATAAAACAATCCCGGAAAACGCTTAAATACATTACAATGTAAAAGAGTTTACTAATTAAATTTATTGCAAACATAATGAAGTGATTATTTATGGCAGGATTAAGACCGGGAAGATGCTACCACAAGCTTGACAAAAAGCCTTACACGAGGATAGCGATAAGGGTGCCGAAAAAGAGCTATGCGAAAGGAGTGCCTGTAACAAAGATTCACCAGTTCGAGATAGGAAAGAAAGGCGATTACCCGGTCCAATATCATCTTGTTTCTGGAAAGGCGACAGCGATGCGCTCCAACTGCCTGGAGGCTGCGCGAGTAATGGCGACAAAGCATCTTGAGGGAAACCTCGGTCCGGAAGGGTTCTTCCTTAAAATAAGGGTTATTCCTCTTCACGTGATGCGCGAGAACGCGATGGCAACCGGCGCGGGAGCTGACCGTTTCTCATCAGGAATGCGGCAATCCTTTGGCAGGCCGATAGGGCTGGCTGCGCGCGTTGTGGAAAAGCAGATAATAATGACGGCTTATGTTCCCGCGGGAAAAGAGGCGATAGCAAAAGAGGCAATCCACAGAGCAAGGGCAAAACTTCCCGGGCAGTGCAGGGTTGTGATGGGGTAAAAGAATTATATTTTGTCCAAAAATTTCTGTTTGGCTTCGAGAACTAAACTTTCTAAATATTCTTTAAAGATAAGACATAATCTTAAAGGCGATTTATCTTCTATCTTTTTTTCTCTATGTAATTCGGGTGGGTTTAAAAAGAATATAAAACTTTTTTGACTATGTAATGTTTTTTGAATTCTTTTTTCAAAAGGAGTTCCTCCACTATAAATTTCATAAACACCTCTGTGATTTATTTCTAAACGACCTCCTTTAGGAGCGCATAATCTTATAGGTCCTTCTATGCGAGTGGAAGAATTTATAATAGTATTGCCTGTATGTAAATCAGAATCACGAATATCTTTAAAGAATCTGCACAATTCATCTTTCTTCATTTCTTCTTGTTTAATAGAATACCATTCTTTAAAACCAGAAACATTATTTAAGTCATTTTGAAGCGCTAGTGTTATTGTTCTACCAGCGGCAATAAACGCAGCAAAATGTCCTTCAAACTCATCAACAGTTTTTGAACTGGATAATAAATTAAAATGTTGATTTAATTCACGAATCTTACGTTCTGTCTTTTCAAATCCCATAGTATTCACCATTTTTCATTATTAGTCAAACCTTATATTCCATTTCTCAAAAACCTTTATTAAACGGTTTCTCAAAATAGAGATATGCAATTTGTAAAATATTCCAACCAGCTGAGCAAGGAAGACGTGAAAGAAGCCGGAGGAAAAGGCGCGAACCTTGCGGAGCTTATTAATGCTGGCTTTCCCGTTCCCGAATGTTTCTTCATAACAGTGAACGCCTACGACAAGTTTCTTGACGAGAACAAAATAAGGGAAAATATTCTTGCGGTAATAAACGGGACAGACTTCTCGAACTTCGACAGCCTGAAAGAGGCGTCTGAAAAAATAAAGGCAATGATTATCGGAGCAAAGATGCCCTCGTCCGTGAGGGATGAAATAAAAAAGGCATACGAAGGACTGGACAATGACGTGGGAATACGCTCAATCGATTTTCTTCATATCAGTGAAAAGCCTTTTGTGGCTGTGCGCTCGTCGGCGGTGACTGAAGACGTGAAAGGCGCGTCGTCCGCGGGGCAGCAGGAAACTTTCCTGAACATAAAAGGAGTGGACAGCGTCGCGCTCGCGGTGCAGAAATGCTGGGCTTCGCTTTTCACGGAGCGCGCAATCTATTACAGGCACAAGCACAACCTTCCGCAGGAAGCAGGCATAAGCGTCATAATCCAGAGGATGGTAAATTCCGACAAGTCCGGCGTGATGTTCACAATAAATCCCGTTACATCGGACAACAACATAACAGTAGAGGCTGTATGGGGCTTGGGCGAAACCATTGTGCAGGGCGAGGTAACGCCGGACACTTATGTTGTGAACAAGGACAACGGGTCATTGGTTGAGAAAAAGATTGGAATCAAGCTCATAGAAAGGATTCGCGGGCAGGATGGGAACACAATAAAAAGGACTGTCTCGCAGGAGCGCATTAACACGCAGGTTCTGACAGACACCGAGATTGTCAGGGTAGCGGCATATGGCAAAAAGATAGAGCAGCATTACGACTTTCCGCAGGATATCGAATATGCGGTGGAGCGGGGAAAAATCTATATTGTCCAATCCCGCGCGGTTACATTCTTTGCCGGCGATAAGGGAAGTATGAACGAGAACAAAAGTTCGGGAACGCAGGAAAATGCGAACAGGGAAGCAAACCAAATATCGCATAATGCAAATCGAGTCATATTGCGGGGAATGGGCGTGTCTCCGGGAACCGGTTCGGGAATTGTGAAAATTGTTTCAGGGCTTGACGACATTAACAAAATCCAGAAAGGGAATATTCTTGTAACGGAAATGACAAACCCTGATTTTGTTCCGGCGATGGAAAGGGCTGCTGCAATTATAACGAACAGGGGAGGAGTCACAAGCCACGCTGCCATAGTTTCGCGCGAACTCGGCGTGCCTGCAGTAGTAGGAACAGGAAACGCAACGGAGGTTTTGAAAGACGGGCAGGCGGTGACGGTTGACGCGACAAACGGAATAGTTTATGAAGGATTGCTGGAAGTTAAAACCGGAGCAAGCGGCAACACATTGGAGGATGCTGTTCAATCTTTGCAATCGCTTCAGCTTTCCATAAATTCATCGCACAGCGATTCAAGCGCATTCGACAATCTTACAGCCACGCAGGTGAAAGTTAATCTCGCATTCCCGCAGCATCTTGATGAGATGGCAAAAAAAGCCGACGGCGTAGGGCTGATGAGGCTCGAGCACGTCATGACGGAAGCTGGCATGCATCCTTTTCAGTATATCCGCGATGGAAAGTCCGAAGAGCTGACGCGGATACTTATTGAAAAAATCGGGACAATAGCAAAAGCGTTTTTCCCGAAGCCGGTTTGGGTGCGCACTCTTGATGTTCGGACCGACGAATTCAGGCACATGAAAGGCGGCGAGAACGAGCCGAAAGAGGACAATCCGATGCTAGGCTGGCACGGGATAAGGCGCGACCTCGATGACGCTAAAATAATGAATGCGCAATTTGCAGCATTCAAGAAACTGCACGAGGACGGATTGACGAACGTGAAAATAATGCTGCCGTTTGTGATAAGCGTTGACGAGCTGAGAAGGACAAAACAGGAGGCGAGAAAATTCGGAATGCCTTCCACTGTGAAATTCGGAATAATGTGCGAGACGCCGGCTTGCGCGCTTACGATGGAGGATTTCTGCAAGGAAGGAATTGATTTCGTTTCATTCGGAAGCAACGACCTGACGCAGACCACGCTCGCCGTGGACAGGAACAACGAGAACCTCGCGAAAATATTCAGCGCATTCCATCCCGCTGTCCTGCGGCTTTTCCGCGAAGTCATCAGAACCTGCAGGAAATACGGCGTCGAATCAAGCATCTGCGGCGAGGAAGGCAGCAACCCGAAAATGGCTGAACTCCTGATTGGCTACGGCATTGATTCGCTTTCTGCGAACATTGACGCAGTTGACAAGATAAGGCAGACGGTTGCGATAGCCGAGAGAAAGCTGATTCTGAATAAAGTGAGAGGAGCAAAAGGAGGTTAAGATTTTAAATACTTCTAGTATAAGATAGAATTATGCCGTCGTAGCGAAGCTAGGTTCAACGCGCCAGACTTGAGACCAGATATTCTGATACCAGGATATTGGTAAGATGATTTGGATGCTTGGGCGGCGGGTTCCGCAAGGAACTTCCGGGCAATCTTAAGTAAAGATATCTGGTGTCCGCAAGGACACGCAGGTTCAAATCCTGCCGACGGCGCCATTTTTTACAATATCTCCACATAGTCCGCGGCGTTCCTCAAAGAAGTTCCCAAAGCGGTCTCGTACGCGATAAGAACAGTTAGCTTGCCGTGCTCTTTCACCTTCTGCAAAAGAGCGAGAAAATCAGCGTCGCGCGTAGCGAGCGCAATCACGTCAACGTTCTTGTTATGCAGAGCCTCCATCGCGGCAACAGCCACGGCAACATCCACATCCGACTTGTCATCAGGCTCGCCCAATGCTATGACCGGGTCGAATCCCTGGTTTGCCACAGCTTCTATCAGCTTCTCCGGCGCAAACTGGTTCAGAAAAACCTTGCCTATCACTATGCGCCCGTATTTCTCAACCCTCTTGCGAAGAACGTCCAGGTCCATTCCGAACTCCTTGCGAATCATATTCGGGCCGTCCACGAACAGCGCCACGTTCTTCCTTTCCCTCTCTTTCTTGCCAAAACCGAGCATAAAGTCACCAGACTGTTGCCGAAAATCTACGATTTTCGAGCATAAGCATCAAAAGGAGTTGTTGGGAGAAATATAAATAGGCTTCATCAGCTAAAGAACTATTTGCCAATCTCAAATCTTCTGTTAACCGCGCTCCAATTAACAGCCTTGAAGAAAGCCTCGATGTAATCCGCCCTTTTGAGCCCGTAATCAATCATGAACGCGTGCTCGAAAACATCCATCACGAGAAGCGGGACAGCACCCACCAAATGGCCGGCATCGTGCTCGTTAATCCATACGTTGAAAAGTCTTCCGCTCGCCGCGTCATAATAAAGCACAACCCAGCCGATGCCGCGCATCGCCCCCGAAGCCTTGAAGTCCTTCTCCCAGTTCTCGTAACTTCCGAAGTCATTGGCAATCTGTTTCGCAAGTTCGCTGTTCTTGTCCAAAACATTTCCGCTCTTTGTCATGTTCCCGAAATAAAGCTCGTGAAGCCGCATCCCGTTGAACTCCCATCCAAACCTGCGCTTCAGCTCCGCAAACTCTGGCGCAGATGTTTTGTTTTCCTTAAGCATTGCGTTCAATGCGTCAGACAGTTTGTTCGTATTAGTTACATATCCCTGATAAAGCGTGAAGTGATTTTTCAGAAGCTGATCGCTGAACCCCTTTGTCCCGAGCAAATCGTCAAAATTCTTCGGCTCAAACACCATAAAACCACCCCTCTAATATTTGCAGTAAAAGCACCAATACAAATAATCATTGTCGCTCATTCTATATAATCTTTTCATGATAAAAAAACATATGGCAAAAAAACGCTGGAAAAAGAAGATTGCAATAATGAGAAATGAATTGGAAAAGTTCTGCAAAAGCGGCGGATACTCCGTTAACATTAATGAGGATTGCACAAACGAATATGGAGATGAATGCCCGATTCAGGATTACGCCAGAAGGAGCAGAAGCGATGAATCGCCGCGCTATTGGTGTGAATTCGACTATGACAATTCTTATCTC
>JAVHRC010000015.1:0-24606 GCA_036171435.1 Candidatus Aenigmatarchaeota archaeon | reverse complement strand
CCATTCAAAATCTTACGTTCATCAAATTGAGCAATTCCAGTTGGAATGGTTTTACGATAAGTCTCGGAGTATCTTGCGTCAATATCCTCTCTTAGCTCAAGCCCAGGAGAATGCTCATTGCCGGCGTTAATAGCCTTTTTGATGGTATCTACGACCTTCTCATACTTCTCTGTCTCGATGAACTCAATAGAGGCTTCTAGTGCCTTTTGGAGTCCTACACGCTTACAAAAATCAAGCGATTTCTCTTTGACGTATCCAAGGTCGCCCAAGTCTTTATTCTCTTCTACTTTAAGAAGGAAGTCGTGAATTTGACCACGAAGAGCGGTATCGCTATTGTTTTTAAGTTCTCCGGCAATTATGGTTGCCAGTAGAGACATCGAAGGGAACTCTTTATATTTCTTGCCATAAGCCATATAAGTATGGGCAATCTTTTTGAGATAAGCATATTGGAAGAAATTGACATCCAATACTTCTGCGAATTGGAGAGCCCAATGTCTATCAATTAAGAAAGCCTGAACGATCTGTTCTTGGAATCGCTTATCAAACGAGAAATACTTTACTGGTTCTGCCGGTGGATCCACGCTATCCGCTTTCTCTTCTACTTCTTCTATTATCATCTTTAATGGTTCCTTTGGTTGTGGCTTGGCATTGGCTGTGGGTTTTATAGCCCCCAGGTCCATCTGTTTAACAATCGATTCAATGGTCATAGTTGTCATCTTCTTTTCTTCTCCATAATTACACGTCTGCTTAGGTTCTTGCCAAGACTAACACATCCTCAAAAACATATATATTTATATGGGTTTTAGCGTAAATAATTACGCATTTGCGAGCAAAATCTGTCGTAATCAATTGTAGAATTAATTCCATAGCCAATGACAGTTTTAATAAGCGCCAATTTATCCATATTGGGGACATGATTCTCAACTATGTAATTCACTTTTGCTATTTGACTAGCACTTAGGTTGCTGGAATTTAAATACATCAAACTCCAATTACGTCTTAGAAGTTCTTCGTTATTCAGGACTTCCTCGTAGATCATAGGAGGTTTTTTGGTTGCCGCTTTCCCTATTTTTGCTTCTTCTAGAAGAGCGGAGATGGTCACGTCCTCATCTACGCTAGCTAATTTTGGAAAACGCTTGACGGCTGTTTTAAACCCCGCACCAGGAATACCGCTCACATTGTCGGAGTCATCCCCGGAGATGCTCTTCGCCATACAGAAATTTCTGGCGGAGATACCAAATTTGGTCATAACCTCTTTGTCGTCAATAATTCTTTTTGTTGCCGGGTCATAAATGTTAATCATTGGATCGTCTAATAACTGATAAAAGTCCTTATCATTAGAGACGATAATCTTCCTGGCAGTTGAATTGTGGAACAAATCCTTAGCCAAATACGCAACAATATCATCGCATTCTGTTTCTGGCAAGTATATTTGACAGACTGGCGTGGTTTTAAGGATAGCGGCAAGCATCGTTAATTGCTGTATTCTTGTCTCATCATCCAGGGCAAGAGTGTCTCGCATATTGTCAGTGCCATTCTGTATCTTTTTCATTTCCTTTATTTTGGCTCTATTCGCCTTGTAGTCTTTAGAAATGTACTTACGACGAGGAGAAGGACCCCCTTGTTCCCATACGACATAAACTTTGGCGGGGCAAAATAGCCCTACAATATTGTCCAGGAAACGCATAAATCCAACAACCCCGCCTATAGGCTCGCTTTTGGCATTAATTTCTTGACTAGCAAAGAAAAAACGGAGAAAACAATTAAAACCGTCGATAACAAGAATAGGACGGTCGGGTGTTAGTGGAGAGATAAGCGGTGACATTAAACTAGTTTAACCTGTATGGTTAATTAAATAAACAGATTTAACGACGTTATTTGATTTCGACGCTATAATTAACTGCAATGCGAAAGAGGAGACAATTTATGAAAATCACAGTTCATCAATTAAAGCAACTAATCAAAGAACAAGTAGAAGAAATGTCGAGAGGCACTCGACCTGTCTTTGTTCAACGTACATACGCCGAAGAAGGTCCAGTAGATGAACATCAACATGAACCAGGCGACGGAAGCTGGTGGGTAAATGACGCACAAGGCATCCCTCTATGTCGTGTTTGTGATGAATGCGAAAAACAAAAATTATCCCAATACCGTCCAGAAATTTTGTCTGGATATGATCAAAACGACGTGGATGAGCCAATTGATCCAAATTATTGATTGAAAGAATGCCAAAAATGAAAATTACAATCAAGCAACTTAAACAGCTCATTAAAGAACACCTGGAAGAGCAAGACGCTCAAAAGACTACGATTAGAATGTCTTTAAAGAGTCTTATTCGTGATATGGGCGGAGGACAAAAGGCTGTTCAGGCAGTTCGTAATGAGTTGGAGGCGCTGGCGCCGACTATTAAATAACAGCTATTGTCCTATTACCTGGACATCTGTGGTATTACAGAACAGTAAATAAACGTTTTCCCGCCATAGCACTGTAATGCTGGCATTTAGACATAAGTCTTTCTCGTCGAAAGCACTCCAAACAACTTCCAGACAAAGGAAAAATTCGCCAACTGGAATGCGATGAAACACGTCATTATCGACGTGCTCGGCAAGTTTAATAAATTTAGCCCAAGGATTTGTGGTAGTTTGTTCCTCGGGAACGATATAGCGCATTACTGCTATACCGTCTGGATTATTTGTGGTTAATAGTTGTCCAGATCTGATCTTGGTGCTATCGGCCATAACTACACCACCTGAATATAATTAGAGGAGTCAAAATAGAAAAACTAGCTATCCAAGGCCATTATAAGATAGTTAGCTTCTCAAAATTTAATTGTAAGGTTTAGACGGCGCTTAACTTGCGTCCTGCTGGTCTGCTTGGATTGTGTGCTGTTAGGGCATCTGTTGGGGCTTGAGGCCGTTGTGCAGGGGCAAGAGCACTTCCTGTAGCCACTTTGGAGTCCGATGGAACTCCTCGTTTAAGGACTTCGTTGGCATCATCAAAAGCCTTCATAAGACCAGCAATTAGAATTTTAGCAGTTTTAAATGCGGCAGTCACTTGATTTACTATTTCTGGTAGAACGTTAGAATCTTCGCCTTCAGTAACATGTTTCCATTGTTCAAAAGTATCAACCAGGGTTTGAACATAGGTATCAAGTGCAGCATCAATTCCCTTAACATCATTGAGTTTAAAACTTAAAAGTTTGTTTTTAACTTGCTCTACTTTTTTAAGGCTAATTTTCAGTTGCTTCATTTCCGGTAGCTCGGAAAAAAGATCTGCGGCAGTAGCTCCGCCAGAAGCTCCACTCATTCCTGGAATTAATTCGCTGCCTAGAGCTCTTGCCCCGGAAGCAATTCCTTGTCCCAGCTGTTTTACTTTATCAAAAAATCCTTCATTTAGCACGAGTTTTTGGTAATTGTTAATTTTTTCTGCAAGAAGACTTCTTGCCCCAACGAGGGCCTGTTGACGACTTTCTTGAATAATTCTACGTTGTGATTTTGTGAGCATAAAATTTTCCTCGTGAAATTAAATAGCAGTTAGAATACAAATATTCTATGTGATACTGCCACCTGCCGCATAATTATTGCCGTGAATAGTAATCTCAAATTATTATTAGAGAATCTTCTTGAAGAAGAGGAAGAATTAGAAGAACAGTGCGCTATTTCTGGCGGTGGAGCAGGAATGGTATCCAATGGAACCATAGCTGGGACCTCCCCAGCCGTGGGAATGAACACGAAAAAAAATAAACCGGCGCCAAAAGCTAAGCTGGAAGAAGAACTAGAGCCGATTAAAACTAAACGTGTCCTAAAAGTAATCTGTGATAAAGAACTTAATAAAACCTCCTTGGAAACCATTATTGATTTCATTAAGTTCTCAAATGGTATTCTAAAAATAGAAACCCTTCCAGTAATCCATCTTCATACCATTAAAAAACCAGAAATGACCACAGGAATGTATGATAGAAACAAGAATCATATTCATGCTTTAGTAGGAAAACGACTAATCGTTGATGTTCTAAGAACACTTGCTCATGAGCTTACCCATAGAAGACAAGACGAAACCGGTTCATTAGAAGCTCAAATGGCTAATAATGACGGGTTAGATGAAATGGGAGACATTAATACTGGTTACGAAAATGAAGCATATACTTTGGCTGGCAATATAGTTAAGATTTTCTGCCGAAAGTATTCAAAAGTAACTAGAGATCAACTATATCAACTACAAGAAGGCAAAATATTTTGATAATTCAAAATATTTTGCCAACTGACAGTATAGTTATTGTTTGAGCAAATCTACTCACACTATAAAAAAGGATTATCATTATGGGAATTAGAAACAAAGTAACAAAAGACGGTTTCGTAGAAACGGCTGTTGATGGAGATGTTGGATATTTTGGTCACGAACAACAGCTTATAATAAGGTCGTATCCAGATGCGCCGCAAGGGATAACCACGGGTTTAACCGTGCTGTCGGGAGCACTTGTTACCGCGTCTCTTCCTACTGTTTCAACAGTAGCTACGTCTGATGGCACGATCGCCAATGGTTTGCTATGTACGGTTCTTTTAGGATCGGCAGATACTTTTTTGATTTCAGCAAGTGTGCCAATTAACGGTGGAGCATGGACACGAAACACAGTGGGAGCATCTTCTAGTTACAAGATTCTAACCTGTGTTGGTGTTACTGGACAAGATGTGGCATCGCCAATTCAATGGATTGTCAATTCTGGCAGCGCAGTTTGATAACTCTATAGTCTAGATTTGTTATATTGTAAATAAGAAAAGGGAACCAAATTCTTTGGTTCCCTTTTTCTTTTAATAGACTAATTCAGTCTTTATCTTACAGAAGTTTTTTCCCATTTGCTAATAGAAATTCATGCTTAAGCAAAATCTCTACGTTAAATGATGGAATTCCAACGTAATTAACAATATTATGCTTTAAACACTCTGCCGAGTCCAGAAACCAGTCAGCATGTTTTTTTTGATGAACCAATTCTAAGAAGTATTCTTCTTTCTTTCCACAGTTCTTAGCCATCATACGGAGAATGATTTCATTAAGTCTATCTGTTTCGACAGAGTTAGACTTAATTTCTTCATTTTTTCCACACATCATACTCGAAACTTCATGTATCATAACCGTTGCCGATGGTGCAGCGAAGCGATATCCTTCTGTTCCACACGTAAGCAACACAGCACCACAAGACATTGCCTTTCCTTCTACAATGGTAGCCAGTTTAACTTTGCAAGCTTTCATCATGTCCACGATATTCAAAAGCGAATATATATCTCCTCCATACGAATCAATAACAACTGGAAGAATTTCTTGTTTAGATTTCAAACAATGGTCTTCAGATGCTTCCAATTCTTCAGAGAATTTATTAGCATTTTCCTCGTTAAAGTCTCCCATTAATTTGATATAAGTGGGGAGATAACAAATATCTTCGATATCGTCCTTAAATCGCTCGTCAATATTAACTGTATATCTCATATAATTTTTCTGCTCTTTCTGTATTGGTGCGAACTATTTGTTTGAATTTTCGTATAATAGCGAGTGTTAAATCTACATCTCCCTTAGAGGTATGGAGAGTTTCTTCTTTAAAATTTATTTCAAGAGAGCGAGCTATATCAGATAATTGATACGATATCATCGTTGGCAAAAGACCAGTCAAAAATAGAAATTTTGCTATTCCAGCAGTATCTATTTGTCTTCTGTCAAAATAATTGTCCCAATCAGGCATTATGTGATTTTTAACAAATTTAACGTCAAATCTAACGTTATGCCCAATTGGAGTAATCTTTTGTTTCCCGGCTGCAAAATTCCATTTACAAATATCATTTTTAAAACGAAGCTTAACTTCTGCTATTGACGTAGCAATTTTATCATGTTCAACAATGTCAATATGATTTGCGGCCAATCCATCTGCTTCGACTATATAAAGTCCATTTTCTGCTTTAATAGCATATGAAACTTCACTTAGCACATTTAAGTCTTCGTTCAATATATATCCAAATATAGTTAAAAGACTAGTTTCTTTTTTTATCCCGCCTGTTTCCGTG
This sequence comes from Candidatus Aenigmatarchaeota archaeon, assembly GCA_036171435.1. Taxonomy (GTDB): domain Archaea; phylum Aenigmatarchaeota; class Aenigmatarchaeia; order Aenigmatarchaeales; family DAIDAN01; genus DAIDAN01. The sequence continues at coordinate 18,556 of JAVHRC010000015.1, read as the reverse complement.
TCAAACAAGAAGTAATTGCTCATTCGATTAGTATAACAGGCGCTATTTTAAAAATAAACCAGGTCGTGTTTTATGTTATTCTTAATTAAAGAATAATCAATTTTCTTGTTAATTTTTGTGGAACCCTACCAATAGAAGGTAGTAAGAAGAGTTCAGACACCCTATTTATAGGCGACAACATGCTAAAGAAAAAACTTTCATCTTTAAAACTATTCCAGGAATTAAACAATATGACAGGCGTTGGTGTTCCTTTTATGGGAGGACAAACGAAATTTGGTTCTGGAAACTTTGGTCGAGGAAACGAAGAACAATTAGCTGGATATCTTAGTCCTCCCACTCAAAAATTAAAAGATGTTACTGAAGAAGAAAATGAGAAACTATTTATTGACTCTCCTACGGTAGAAGAAGGTGTTGAACCAAAGCAATTAGAAGAGCTTGTTAATATTGGAAGAAATCAGGCAATGGATTTACCAAGAAGTCCTGCTAATGCTGACAATGCCCTTGTGGCTCCACAACGATTTACTCCAATGAATGCTTCGTATAAAGACATGGATTCGAGGACTGGAATGCCGGCTAAATATATGGATAATGTTGAACAAGGACCGGAAGGTGATCCGTCTTGGCCTATTGGAATTGGTGAGGATAAATTACATTTGAAACCAAAACATAAAAAGATTGACGGTAAAATAGAAAAGCTTCTTGGGGATAAACAGTCCGAGGATCTAGAAGATGGCAAAGAAGGCCATAAGCTGAGCGCTGCTGACATTGTTCTTTATAATATGATGGAACAGCTTATTGAAGAAGAACGCATCAACGAGCAGCACATCAATGGATTGACTCCAACTGGCGCAGGAGGCACATATCCTTCTAAGCAGGGCTGGAATAATACTAAAATCGCTTCTTTATGTGCTCACAAGAACAATATGGATCCAAGTAAACCTCCAGCAGAAGTTTGGCATAATAAATTTGAAGAAAATGACGATCAGAACCCTCTAATGACTAAGCATGCTCCAGAAGCGGATTCTAGTCCTATGGGCGGAATGGGAATGATTGGCTGGCCAAAACAATTTGTTCCAAAAGACATTGAGCAAGATCCTAATTATACAAAGTTCGCTGATTCACCAAACGGCAATCGTGGAATAATTGATTCTACTAGACCAAACAATATGATGAATCTTAATCTGAAAGAATTTATGACATTAAAACCAAAACGAAAAATTAAGCGTCGTATAAAAGGTAAATCTACCTCCGCTTACAAGAACGGTTTTCCTAGTAATAATGCTCCAGGTAATCCAAAACCAATGAATGGCGCAGTCGCTTTTGAGAAAAGTAGATCTAATGTCTTGGCACAGCTTAAAGAGGCAATTAGAATATTAGTTGAAGCTGAGGTAGAAAAGAATACCGTTGCTGTGCCTGGTAGACGAGGTAAAATATCTTCTCCTGCTTCTGTCAAACAGGTAGATGTTAATGCGTCAACAATAACATCTCTTAACCAACCTACAAAGAAAGTTCCGCCCGTTACACCTATTACCAAACAGGAATTCGCTGCCCTTCAAAAGATATTTGAAGATGGTGTTTTTGATGAGAATGATCTGAATAATGTTCATTATTATTTCTATAAAATGCTCATTAATAAACAGGTTCCTAAATTTACAACACAAATTGAGTCTTTTCCAAATATGGAAAAATTCAATGGCGCAGTTCTAAGAGCCGAGAATGATGATCTTAAGGCTATTGTTGCCAAGGTGGCTAGTATGAATGAACTCCAGCTAGGAGAGATGGAAGGTACGAAGAATAACAGAATTAACGACAGCGCACCTTATGTCAAAAAAGATCCCACAGTTGATGTAACGAAAGCTGTTCAACAGTTGGGTGCTCGAAAGAATAAAGAAAACTTTCAAGATGCAGTAAAGGCATACGAAAACAAGCTTAGGCAGACAGGTGTTAAACCTAACACCTCTCAATGGATGACTGCCATGATGCCAGCGAATAAAACTACCAATGAAACAGAAGAACAGGCGGCTGCGAGAATAGCACAATTGCCTCCTCCTGTTATCGCTAGGCCAGAAAAACAATTCACGCTCCAGAAAATTGGCAGCAAACTAGGATTAAACGAGGAACAGATGATTGAATTTCTTAATGAGCACAATGTTAAAACAAAAGAAGATCTTAGTGTTTTAATCAAAATTATTAATGAAGTAAATAAATGACAAAAGCCAAAAATTGTTAAACCAGGTGATATGATTTGGATCAAAGTAGTTGACTTAATAAAATGAAAATTGCAATAAAACAATTAAGACAATTGACAAAAACAAGTTGAAACTCAATTAAAAGAATATTGGTGTCGAGGAATGTTGGTAGATATAAATTCTGCGAAGTATCTGGAATCTTTAGGAAGATAGGTGTATATATCGGCTCTGAAGGAAGTCCATGGTATCGAACAAATTTCTTTGGAAATGAAACAGATGAAGAGTCATTAGTGAGAGTTGTTTTTAAAATTCTGGCTGATGATTATTTCGTATATTTTGATCACGGTGATATCTCACCTCACAAGGCAGGTAAATAATATGGCAGAAGATCCAATGGCAAAGTATTGGGCTAATAGAGCTGCACAAATTGGTCAACAGAACCAACGCCCCACTCAACAGATTCCTTGTGTTCCTCTTAATAGAGAGATAGATGCTACTAGCATAATGCAACAACGTGCTATGATGGGTCATGCAGTGAACCAGCAACAGTCATCTACCACTCAGGTTGTTTATCTTAGAGAAGGTGCTAAGTATTACCGTCAAATACAGAACGAGTCTGGTTTTGGAACTACAACTCCTCTTATTAGGAGCATGGGCCCATTATCTAACGTTGGAGCCAAAGAGTTCTCTGTTAAGGGCGAGATTAAAGGTTATTGCGTGGATGATTTGCCACGAATTGACTTGTCTAAAATGAATGAAGAGCCGGCGAGAATGATTACCTTGATTAGAGTAAGTGCTCCTTTCGCCGGTGATATTCTAATTGAAGAAAAGAACATTATTCGCTCTCATGCTGATCGGAGCATTCTTAGAGGATAAATTCTATTTTTGTCCCAGCATAGCATATATTTTGGTCGTAAACCAACCTCCAAAAGCAATTAATAATGCTCCTACGATAATTGCGCCGCCCATTATTAAACAATACTGTGTCATTTTATTGTTGTTTCTTCTTGCGCTTATTGTTAATTGGTTTTCCAAAACTGTCTGACGTCTGTTCATTTCCAGTTGGTTTGACGGCGCTGGTTGTTAGTTCTGTATTAGCAGGAACTACAGTTTCTGTCGTAGAAGTATTTGAGGGTAAGATATCTCCCATTTCATCTTCAATTGCTTTTTTAAAGACAATTGGTATAGGCTCTTTAAGAATCTCTTCATGGAGGACCATACTCTCCTGTTTGATGGCTTTTTCTTCTTCAGGAGAAATCTCTTCCATTGTTAGTTCAAGCTCGTCCAGTTCTTTAAATCTTGGTTCAGGCACAGGGATGGCTTTCGGTCTATTCTTGTAGTATCTTGCTTTGCCTCTTACCATAAAACTCATAAATTTATTCTTCTTTCCGTTCTTGTTCTTTCAAGATTTGTTGGTGCGCCTTAAATAATACATCTGTAAGAGCATTATGAATATCTTGGGAGTTCATCATTTCTTGGAGGTGTGCTTTGTCTGGCTTAATGTTTGTTTGTTTAAATATGTTTATGAAGAACTTTTGAAGAGCGCTCATGAGTTGATTTCTGGCTGTAGCGTGATTCATCGAATATGAACCCTTTGTCATTATTTTGGCAATACTGCGAAAATCTTTCCCGCAGGAAAGTGTAATGTATTCTTTTGTTTTAGTCGACTCTATTTGTTCTACTGGTTTCATGGTGTTGGGATCTCCTCTATAATTCCGAATCTAAGCAAAATGATATAGCGTTCTTTGTCTGTTAAAGACAAAAGGCTATTCTTAGCAAGTTCTACCATTTCGCAATTATTGAAAGTGTTTTCAATATTCTCTGTTGAGGGTATCATATCTTGAATAGTATTGGCGCTTGGTTCGTCGCCGCTGTTTTTGAGTGGTTGACTCATACTTTTAACATACTTAGATTTTTTAGCCATGGCTATCGAATTCAACATTCTGGGCGTATAAACTTCCTCTTCCTGTTTTTCTTGTGTGGAGTGAATAATTCCATTAATGCTATCTTGAAGCAACTGTGTCTCTTCTCTAAGACGCTTCTGTATCTTGTTGCTTGCCGTTTGAATATGGCTAGGGACATGAATGATCGGCTCAATGTTCAGGAGGTAGTTATTAATGGCTTGTCGGATCCAGTAGGTACTGTACGTACTGAACCTATACCCGAGTTTAGGTTTATATCCTTCTATGGCACTACAAAGACCTATTATGCCTTCTTGTGTCATGTCTTCTTTTAGAGTCTGGTATTCTTTGCGGTTGCTGTAATACTTGTTTATGACGTAGGAGACAAGCGCTTGGTTCTTTTGGACTAAGAGGTTGCGTGTCTTATTGTCACGCTTTTCATCATAATCAAAGTATATTTGATCTATTTTGGGGTTATTAGGTTTAGCGAGTTCTAAGGCTAGTTCTTCTTTCAGTTCTGGGGGTAAATCTATTGCTTGTTCATCGGCAGACATTTAGGTTAGTTTCTACTTTCTTTGTGATTCCTGCATCTTATCAAAATGAAGATGAGATTTCAACTGGAAAGGAATAATACATCGCATTTTTATATTGTCAAGAGCAGACGAGCAACATATTTAACCAATAGAGAAGAAAGACTTTCATTATGAAACTTACAATCAAGCAATTAAAGCAAATTATCAAAGAACAAGTGGAAGAAGTCAAAAAGAAAGCTCCAAAAGATTTAGAGCCAAGAGGTCCTGGTCATCGTTCTAAGGCTATTAATCAGGGCTACGATAATTTGTCTGCTGCTGTGAATAATTTACTGGATATCTTACAAGATGCAGGATGGTCTCTTGATGACGCTAAGAAACAGGCAACTACTACATTTAAAGAATGTTTGGCTGGCGAATTTGTTTCTCAAACCAAGAAACCAGTAGCGAAAAAGGGCGACTGGAGCAATTACAGTGAGCCTGGCAGAGGACGTGATAAAGAGCTTTATGGACCATACGGAACGTGAATATAGAAACTTGATATGAAATTTACAAAAGAACAATTAAAACAACTTATCAAGGAAGAAGTGAAGGAGCAATCCAGGCTTCTTAACGAGTCGGGCCATGCCGATGTTAAAAAGAAGTTTGAAAAGGCGGCCGCGGTTTATCTAAGAGCACTTCTTACAGAGGGTTGGTCTAGATTTGACGCTGTTCAAGAACTCGTGTCTCAATTAAAGGCCGTCTTTAAGACAATCCATATTAAAGGCGGAGACGACGACAAATGAAAATAACGATCAAACAATTGAGATCTCTTATTAAAGAACAGATTGAAGAAACTCAATATCCAATTGATCAAAACTAATCGTAAGTTAATGGCTCTTATTAACGATTTTGAAATTGAGATCCTTATGCAGAGAAGAATTTTGAGAACAGCGACGAAGATGAGGTAGATCGCATTAGGACAGAAATTTAGCATTTAATCGAGTTTGCGTTTCACAAAGATTACCGATTATTCTTGCTGGAAGAATATCATAGTACGAACGCCTTTATAAAACATTGGGATTTCCACGGTATCTGCCATCTCAGTAGAGACGCTAGTGAATACGTGTAGAGCATAATCTACACAATCTGCTTTGTTTTCCCGCTTACATTTTCCATAAGCGTCATATTCAGTTGGGCCTGGACCGACGGAAATTCCCCACACGGAAAAACGCCAGCTGTATTCGTTAACGAATTCTTCTAAAATCGCCATTACTTCTTGCTTAGTGTTCATCATATGGGACAAGTTTAGGCATACAGTTAAAATTGTCTTATGCTAACTCTTCCTTATACATGTCAACTATTTAAACTTCTGCCATATTTAATATAAATGTCTTTACCGTTCACTTACGATGAGCCTGGAATAGCCTATGACGAGCACTGTCTTCTCTGGAACGGCAACACCTTTGACTCGGTATGTCTTAATATTGGAGGTAGAAGAGTTGGCGGTGGTCGTAGTAGCACTCTAAATAAAGAGTTGAAGCCAGTCAATTATCCATGGGTGGATATTACCGTGACCTCTTGTTTGTTATCTGTCAATGACAAAGAAGAAGAAAATCCAAAATATACCTCCAAAAACGTTCGTGGAGAATTGAATCCAGGTAAGATCTCCCTTGTCGCTACCGAATTTAAGAGCACAGAGCATCTCTTAGGGTTCAAGGTAAAGACTATAAAACCAGGAATAGAGACAGATAGTTATAAGATGACCAATATATCTGTATCAGCAATATCATTAACTCAACCGAAGGTAATAATTAAGAGCGGTATGCCTGTTATTACAACCGGCAGCAAGTAAGGCTGAAACTACATGGAAGAAGATATCCAAAAATTTGACTTAAAGCTGAATGAGGATAATGATTTAGCCTTCGGGCTTTCAATTGACGGTGCCACCTCTGATCCCAACCAAGCATCACCTAATTTCCGTTTTACTGTTATGGAAGCTGGTGTAGGAACACGTGGCTGGATATTCCCGGCAGTTAAAGAGGATAACGATGTTGTTCATGTTAGAATTCCTACGCCGCTTAAGGAAGGCTTCAGTGCAAATAAAACTTATCAAGGTAAGCTAGAAGTAATCGTAGGTAGTTTATATTTCTCCCCAGCAGAAATGATGCTTGAATTTTCTGCGCCGTTAACAATCAAAGCCAAGGTTCTAAATAAGGCCGCTGGCTCAAATCCAATCAATAAAATAACAGCGACAGTTATTTCAAATAAACCGCTAGCGCAAAAATCGACAGCAATGGCGACAGCTCCCACTCTTCCAAAGAAACCAGCGGTCCCAATCATGGAAGAAGAGGTTGATCTAAACGATAGCGAATTAGCAGAAATCTTGTCTGTAATAAGAGAGCACAAGCAACTGCCTCAAAACACAGCCGTAGTTGCTCCCAGAGACGTTATACAGCGCCGAGCGGCAAAACCTGTGCCTATGCCCATCGCTACCGCAAAACCGATTGTAGAGGCACCTGGGATTCCTGTTCAAACAAGGCAGACAACTAAATCTACCCTAGATCTACGCTCGGCACAGACATCAAAGGTGCCAAGGCAAAACTACGGACCTGTATCTGCGTTAAGACCAAAAAGCCATGAGCCAACTCTTCAAGAAAAAGAAGCCTTTAAGAGCAAATTTATGAACCTATTCCGAGAAGCACTTGCTGAAGTAAGGAAGTGATGGTAATATGGGGCTTGATAGGCTTTTAAAGTATTTATTTGAAACAGAGTCTTGGGAACGGACGTCAAATAGACGGAAAGCAGAAGTAACTCCGTCAGAGGCTCCCGAAGGAGCACCTTGTGGACAATATTTATTTGCACCTATTCGAACAGATGTTCCTATTCCAAAAGAGCCAAACACGGATCTAGAAAAGAGATTATCTAAGGCTTTAAGCGATCACTATGGAGGAACAGGTAATATTGCCATGGTTGAACTTGGAATGCTAGATCTTATAGAATTAGAAAAACAGGGAATGTATAAGAAACTTCTAAGCCCGCCAAGCGGATTAGCTTACAGATATATAAGTAACGTGAAACCACAAGATGCTTCTGCGTTGTTCCTTAACAATTACCCAATTGAGGAAATTATATCTAATCGCAACAAAGCTTTTCATGTTAGACCAGTTGGAATAGTGAAGCGTCCAAGCGCTGTTTCTACGGTTAATCGAGGAGAAACCGCTCTATCTTCCTGGACAATCACACCACAGGTGCCAAATTTTAGTGACTTCACCTATTCAAGAGATGGGCTTGTTTCAATATTGTTAGTTGCCGATATTAAAAGTAACGATTTCTTTCTAAACCCAGACAATATTGCACAATTTGTGCAAAAGAACAAGACATTAGATGTCACTCTTATCAAAAGAGAACGAGAAGTTGTTGCGTTTGGGCCTGTGAATGTTATTGAAGCCTCAGCGGTATATATTAAGGCAGAATTTGACGGTCAAGCACAGGAAACAGTTCTTGATAATTGCCCAAAGCTTAAATTGCCACAAAAGTTTTCTTCAAATGAAGTTTTACCGACAAGCTGTTTTCGGGAAACATATGATTATATACAAGAATATATTGACCAATATAAAGACAAATTAACTAAAAAACAACTAGAAAACATTACAACAAATAACGCTCATTATTTCCTTTTAAGACTCGGAGCTAAATTTGGACTTGACTTAAAGCTTCCATCTGTTGTTAGGATTTCAAGATCTAGTTTCTTTACTTCTGTTGAATATAAAACATTTGATGATCCATTCGAAGATAATGAAATGTATAATTTTGGAGAACATTTAAAGGGCGGGTATGGAATAATATTAAGTAGACTTTTTGAGGAAGTCAATAATTCAAACCCACTCACCGTGTCAGGAAACAGTCAATTGACTGGAAGAATAATTCAAAAAGAACTATTAAAAGCTCTGGGTTTAAAAATACAGAAGACAACTAAATAGACTTTTACAATTAATTGTTTCGTTATTATCCTGTCTTGTGTGGTTGAGTTATGTGCTCTCACTGGAACTTCAATTGTGACTATAATAATATTAAATGGTTTGGTTGCCGTGTTGGTGACAATAATACTTTTGGGAACCTTGAATTTGAATAAGGGAAAGAATAAATAATCGATGAACATAAATTTTCGCTCGTGTTTAAAGCATTTGGGGCATGACGTCCGTGGGGTTATTCACATAGGAACTAACCTGGGAGAACAGGGGCGGACTTATTCTGACAATAAAGTAAGCTACGTTTTGTGGCTTGATAGAAATAAAACTAATCTATCAAAGCTATACGAGAAAACGAAACAATTTCCTATTAAACAGCAATATGTCACAGAGGTATTTCTAGATAAAGATGTTCATAAGGTATCTAGGTCATTTGATAACTACCTTAGAGAAAATCAAGCCACTATACCAGTAGAAAATTATGACATGTTAGTTGTTGACGTGGAAGATGGAACAGAGTTACAAGTTCTGGCAGGATTTGAAGGACAATTACGAAGACCCTTCATTAAGACAATTCACACCAAGGTTCGTGGCACCAAAGACATGGATGAGCATCTCTCTAAGTTTGGATTTAAACAGTGTGTAAATTCTGTTAATGAAATTGGATGGGGAGATGGGCTCTGGTTTAAGGAATAAAATAATGTATAAAGATAAAGAGTTCCTGGTTCAAAAATATATTATCGAGGGGTTGTCCGTGGCAGATATTGGATTTCTATGTAATATCGCTCCATATGCCATTGCATGTTCACTTAAAAAATTTGACATCGAAATTCGAAAACCGACGATGTGGACCGAAAGTAGACGGAAAAAAATGATTGGCGCAAGCCACCCAAGGTTTGGTAAAATAAACAGTTTAGAAATGAGAAAAAAAATTAGTGAGGGTTTATTAAAATTAAACTACGAAAATCCTAATCGAACACCGAAAGGCGAAAAATCTCATAATTGGCGTGGAGGAGTTGATTCTGTCAATAGGGCCATTCGTGATACTCATGAAATCGATCAATGGAAAAAGGAAGTTTTCGAACGAGACAATTACACTTGCCAATTTTGTAATAAACGTGGCGGAAAATGTCATATCGATCATATAAAACCATTATCAACTATAATAACGGAACACAGTATTCGTTCATTAGAAGACGCCAGAAAGTGTAAAGAAATATGGGACACCTCTAATGGAAGAGTTTTATGTGTTGACTGTCATAAGAAAACGGAGTCGTATGGTTCAAATCAATATACAGCACTTTATTCAAAAGAGGATGTATGAAAATTAGCGCATATACTACCAGCAGAAATGCTGACGAGATGGCTTATCCATATATGGAAGCCATTAAAAGTCATCTTGCTTTTGCTGATGAGGTGGTTGTATTTGATACCAGCGATGGTAAAGATAAGACACTAGAACGACTTCAAGAACTTGCATCAAAAGAGCCTAAACTAAAAGTTGTTCATAGCGATAAGATTGATTGGTTGGCACCAAATCATGGAATCTATGATGGTCAAACAAAAGCATTATCTAGGAAACAGTGTTCTGGTGATATTTTGTGGCAGTTTGATTTAGACGAAATTGTTCATGAGAAACACGCTCCAATGGTTAGGCCATTAGCAGAACAATTTATGGCTCAAAATAATTATGATCTGCTTTCGCTGCCCGTCGTCGATCTTTGGGGCCGACAAGGTAAAGCTAGACTTGACGTTACGATTTGGAAATGGCGCTTGTCAAAAAATAAGCCGGACATTACCCACGGCATTCCAATGCAATTAAGAAACTACGCGCCAGATGGACTTCTTTACGCTAGACATGGTACGGACAGTTGTGATTTTATCTCTGCCGCATCTGGAAATCCAATTCCTTGTGCTGGATTCCTTCCAGAAGGTTTTGATCGGTTGAAACATTTGGCTATTAAAGACGAAAGACTGGTTCCAAAAGTAGAACGTACTATTAACGAGTTTTTGACTAAGCTACCAGCGGTTTATCACTATTCATGGTTCAACATTGAGCGTAAAATAAAGAATTATAGAACGTTCTGGAATGCTTCTTGGAAAAGTCTATACAATGAAGATCAAGATGAGAGAACAAATCCATTCTTCTTAGGATTAACTTGGGCAGAAATTACAGATGAAATGATTGCAGAAAAAGCAAAAGCACTTGAAGAAGGCTGTGCGGGTCATGTGTTTCATGTTCCTTGGGATGGAAACAAGACTAATGGATATAATGTAGAAATGGGACATCCTGCCATCATAAAGGAATGGATTGAGGCAAATAAGTGAATAAAGACGTTACAGTTATTTTGAACGGATATAAGCGACCTCATGTGCTTCGTGAGCAATATAACGCAGTCATGGCTCAAACTATAAAGCCGAGAGAGGTTATGTTTTGGCACAACCGCTCAGACGTTGCTAACGAGTTTGATAAGGAAATAGTTGATAATTGCGTTTCCTTTGTAGGAAATTCCAACCTTGGCGTTTGGGCACGATTTGCTTTTGCTTTAATGGCTAAGACAAAATATATATGCATATTTGATGATGACACGGTGCCTGGAAATCGTTGGCTGGAAAACTGCTACAAATACAATAAGGGTAACCGTGGACTTTACGCAACGGTAGGTATGATTTTCGACACACCACAAGCATATCATGGGCAATATAGCCGAGTTGGTTGGCCATCAGCCAATACATCCCTGGAGAGAGCAGATTTATTAGGACATTCCTGGTTCTTTGAACGAGAGCTTCTAACATCGTTTTGGAGAGAGTTACCAGATCCAAGATTTATTAGGTGCGGAGAGGATATACATTTCTCATACACACTACAGAAGTATATGGGGCTGGAGTCATATGTGCCTCCTCATCCAAAAGACGATATGTCTCTCTGGGGGTCAATTCCTGATAAAGCATATAAATATGGAACCGAAAAGTGTGCATTGTCAAATCCTCAAACTAACGGCGGTCTTGACATGAACGAGTATGTAATGATAGTTCGTGAAAAGGGATATCGTTTTGTGAAAGAACGAAAATGACACTAAACATACTTGTTTGTTATGGCACTCGGCCAGAGTATATAAAAATATCTCCACTTCTAACGGAGTTTACAAATCAGGGAATTAAATTTAAAACGCTGTGCATTCAGCAGCATACCAGCCTTTTAAACAATGTAAGACCGGCAGACTATACAGTCGCCATACCTTCGGCAGAGAATCGCCTAAATGGCATTCTAAGCGCCGGAATGGGGATTCCAGAAGAAGCCTTCACTGATGTTACACATGTCTTAGTTCAAGGTGATACTGCAACAGCGTTTCTTGGAGCGATAACGGCCTTTAATAGAAGAATTGATGTAATTCATTTAGAAGCCGGGCTGCGCACGTATGATCGCAATAATCCTTATCCAGAGGAAATCTACCGTCAAATGATATCTAGAATCGCTCAAATACATTTGTGCCCAACAGAACAAAATAAGCAAAATCTAATAAATGAAAAAGTGTTTGGAGAGTTCTACGTTGTCGGCAATACAGTATTAGATAATCTTAAAATTTTAAGAGGAGATACTGAATATGGAAATGAAGTATTGGTTACTTTGCATAGAAGAGAAAACCATGCCCTTATGGAGCAATGGTTTTCAACAATAAATTCTATAGCAAGAGATAATCCATCCTTTTTATTCACACTGCCAATACATCCAAATCCAAACGTTCAAATATATAAACATCTTTTAACACATGTTAACGTTGTAGAACCAATAGAATACGATAGCTTTATAAAGAAATTATTAAAATGTAGTTTTGTAATAAGTGATAGCGGAGGGATACAAGAAGAAGCAGGCTTTTTAGGTAAAAAAGTTATTGTATGTAGAACCACAACAGAAAGGCAAGAAGGGCTAGGTTCTTTTGCTTTTCTTTGCCCGTCGCCGGCCGACTTAACTAAATTTGTTATAAATGTTGTAGGAAATTTACAAACTAAACAAAGTGATGTTTATGGCTCTGGTAACTCTACAAAACTGGTAGTAGCGAGTATAATAGAAAACTATCTAGGAAAAGGAAATAAATTATGATTTGGAACGAAATTGTTTGTATCGGGGATTCATTGACTTATGGGGCACGTGATGAATTTGGACGGTCATACCCGGCAGAACTTGGTAAAATTCTAAGTGAAAAAACTAACGAGTTTTATATTTGTCACAACTACGGAATTAACGGAGAAACCAGTTCTGATTTACTCAGGCGTTCGTGGCACATTCTACAGTCAAATAAAAACTCAAAAATTGTATTGCTAATGATTGGCACCAATGATACGAAAAAGCCAATGCCAATTGAAGTCTATCGGGACAATATTCGACAAATTGTCATGTCCATTAAGGCCAATGGACAGACTCCAATTGTTGCAACTCTTCCAGAGTTAGAGTTTTCACCATATTATCAGGCAAATCGTCACTATACAGAAGTTTACTCAAAAGCAATCATTGAAATGTCGCAGGTTTATGGTTACGATGTTTGCGACATGTCTAAAATGAAAGATTTTTTGATCGATGGCGTTCATTTTGGAAACGTCGGATACACGGAGATAGCTAAACGGTTTGCCAGTAAAATATTGAGTATGCGATGAAAATAGGGATAATTGGAAATACGAAACAGACTTTAAAAGGGATTCACGCATTGAAAATGCACGGATTTGATATAAGATTTGTTTTTGGATTAAATGAACAGGATTATAAAAATAAAGTTAATGCTGTATCTCTTAGACAAGCTTGTAACAATTACAATATCTCTTTCAACACATCTGGTGATTGGAGCGTTTTATCTTCTCAAGAATTAGATCTCATTATTACATTAGGAGACTCTAGAATTGTGCCGGAATCTATTCTGACACAATTTAAAGCTATTGGTAATCATGGTGCAGTTTTGCCATATGTGCAAGGCGGCGCTTCACTAGTTTGGGGCAGAATGCTTAATACCGGCATTTGGGGAATCTCCATAATGGAACTTGCAAAACAGATAGATAGTGGAAATATCCTAGTCACGAAAGAGTTTCAATACAATACGGACTACACAATGGAAGAGTTCGTTTCAAAGGCAGACGATATAACGATTGAAGCTTTATTAGATTATCTCCGTGGCAATTTCAAGATACAAAATAATATGAAATGCCATGTTAAAATCTCAAAGCACGTAGATTCAGAGTTTGTTTCTAACATTTTAGAGCAAACTTTGCATGCAAAAAAAGTAATCTATCTTCCAACCAGAACAGTAGAAGATGCTTTAATAAGTAAAGAGTGGAACGTAGAATTCGTAGAGAGATTTAAAAAGGCAAACGATTTTCCATATCCGCAATGGAAGAAAGAAACTCATGAAAATAAATAGTCCAGAAAGATACACACAGTTTGTATACAATGAAGCTGCATATATAATACCAAGCGAGTGCAAAGGTGGAATTGCAATAGACTGTGGGAGTAACGTAGGAGCCTTTGAACTAAGAAACAAAGGCAGGTTTGATATGTATTATTGCTATGAGATATTGAAAGATAATATCGATACTATGGTTCATAACTTGTCTGGATTAGGTTTGAATTATAAAGTAGAAAATCTGGCATGTTCTGGTAAAAAAGATACTTTGATACCAATTTACGCATACTTTCTAAATGGAACGACCGACTTTTTCGGCAATTCTGGCAACGTTGGAACTGTTCTTACGTGCGAAAAAGGAGAGCAAGGGTTGAGCGCAGATAATAAAATTACCGAGGTTCCTTCTGTAACAATAGAGCAGATTCTTGAACAACACAATAAAGTCAAAATTTTAAAAGTTGACATTGAAGGTGCCGAGTACGAATTTCTTGAAGGTAAAGACCTTAGCAAAATCGAATATATTGTTGGAGAAATACATTTTGAAAAAGAAAGACATGCCAGCCTAATTGAGCACATTAAACTAACACACAAACTTATCTATTATGATAACGGATTCTCTTATTCTTTTAAGAATTTAACCTCTGGTATTTAAAACCATCGAAAAGGCAGCTATGAACATGTACACTAAGTCGATATTTGAAACACAAAATAATGATCTAAAAGCTAAATTCACAGACACCTACATTAAGGGTCATTGGTATGATGGCGAAACACGGTCTGGCAGAGGCTCGTCTCTACTGTACACGATAAGTTTTCGTGACAATTTAATAAAAATTGTTAAAAATAACAACATTAAAACTATTTTCGACTGCTCTTGCGGTGATTGGAACTGGATGAAAGAAGTTAGTGATAATTTTGAAAATTACATTGGTAATGATATTGTTGAGGAGCTTGTAAAAGCTAATAATGAAAAGTTTGGAAATGAGAGAATCAAATTTATTTGCGGGGACATGGTAGAGGTTTTAAAAAAATTTGCTGACCGGTCTATAGATTTAATCATTTGTCGGCAAACCTTAGAGCATTTAACAACTCCTTACTGTGTTAATATTATAACTGAGATTAAACGTGCTGCAAAGATGGCGATCATTACTAGCGCTACTCATGCAGATAATTAAAAGGCTAACATTGCTTTTGATCCCGATGGGCACTCTAGTAGACAAATCTGCCTCGACCTTTCTCCTTTTATAGAGTTATTGAATGCCCCACAGGATAGATTTTGGGACTCTGTAGGTCTTCAAGATGTCAATTCCTTAGAGGCTACTACGGGACACGTCTATAACTTTACTTCCAATCAGGATAAATAATATGATCAAAGATTTTCGTAGCGATTTTTATGAATTAATGGGCAAAATAAAGCACGGCGAGCATTTTGCATTTACACGTTTTTCTGACGGTGAAATGCTTATAATGCAAAACAGAAAAATCATTATCGATGAAACGGTTGCATTTGTTCATGATCATTGGGGCCATGGTCACTGGGGCACAGAAGAGCACAAGACTTTTATCCCGGAAAAAGACTTTAAACTAAGGCAACAGCTTATAGAAACATTTGAGCATAAACAAGATAACTACTACAAAGGGATATGTTGCAAATGCTGTGTTGGCGAACAAAATTGGAAATGGCAATTTGAACACATTTCCCAAGATGAAAGTTTTCTTACTTGGGCAAACTTATTAATCAATGGCAACTATCCTTTGTTTATAGAGCAATTTTTCCCTTTGATGAAAAAGTATCCTACTGTAATGGTTTGCAACAAAGCCGCAGACTTAAGTAAATTACCACTTAACGTAGTGAAAGACTTCAGAATAGGAAGCAATTGTCATATCAACGACCAACACTTGATTGAAGAAATGAAGCAGTGGGTAGCTGAGAATAACATCAAAGATCACTTGTTTTTGTTCGGAGCAGCAAGTCTTAGTAATTTGTTGATTTACGAGTTGTATAAAAACTTTCCTCAAAATACATACATGGATATCGGAAGTAGTCTTAATCCTATGCTTGGCTTAAGTGGATGGAAAGGCTCTAGAGATTATTTGCGTAGCTATTGGCTTAAAGAACAAAACGCACTTTCACAGCAGATCTGTATATGGTAGATTTTAAACTAGTAGACAATGAGCCCAAATATTACGAGTTTATACGCAATCTAAGAAATGATGAGCGTGTAAAGCCTGGGTTTATTCAGAGTTCTTTTATAACAGAAGAGCGGCAGATAGAATATATGGCTAAATATCGCGATTGTTTTCGAATCTGTCTTGATAACGACGCCCCGGCTGGATATGTTGGGGTGATTGATAATGACATTCGAATAGCGACCAGTCCATCGTATCAGAAACAAGGAGTTGGTAAGTTTATGCTTCAACAGATTGAGACTGTATTCCCAGGTGCGGTAGCTAAAATAAAAATAGAGAACGAGGCTAGTCTGAGATTGTTCCTATCGGGCGGATTTAAGGTTAAGTATTATTTGTTAGAAAGGGAGTAAATTGTAGATGCTACATAATCCATATAAAATCGTAAAGATGTTTGAAGAAGAGGTGGCTGCCTATGCTGGCTCTAAATTCGCCGTATCCACCGATAACTGCACAGATGCCTTGCTATTGTGTTGTGAGTATCATAAGGTACAAGAAGTTACAATACCTTCTAAAACATACCTATCTGTTCCGCAATCAATTATGCATGCAGGAGGGACCGTTCAATTCGAAGACATTCACTGGAAAGGTATTTATCAACTTAAGCCATATCCAATTTATGATGCAGCCAAGCGATTAACTTCTGACATGTATATAAAGGATTCATTTATGTGTCTGTCGTTTCACATAAAAAAGCATCTTAAAATTGGTAAAGGCGGAATGATTCTTACCGATTCCGAGGAAGCAAGAGACTGGTTTAGAAAAGCCCGCTACGAAGGTCGTGGAGAGGTTATGTACCACGAGGACGAAATCGACATCAATGGTTGGAACGCCTACATGTCTCCGGAACAGGCGGCTAGAGGACTGATGCTTATGCAGAATTATCCAGAACATGTTGAGGATCTTCCGGAAGATCCTCAATATAGAGACCTAAGAGAATTCCCGCTATTTAAAAGTTGTAAAGTAATTACATGATCACATTTATAGAACTTGGAAGGCTTGGAAGGCTTGGAAATCAACTTTTTCAATATGCTGCTCTTCGAGGTCTTGGTTTGGAAAAAGGGTATGAGGTAAAAATACCAAATATACAGTCTACTGCTTGGCATGGGCAAGAGTGTTTATTAAACAATTTCAATATTGAGGCTACATCGAGCAATGATAAGGATTTGTTGAAAATAAAAAATCAATACACAGAGCCGGATCCATACAGATTCGATGATCGATTTTTTAATTTGCCTGATGACATTAATCTAAGTGGATTTTTTCAAAGTATACACTATTTCTCTAATCATCAAGAGCAAATTAAAAAAGAGCTTACTCCAAAACAAGAGCTACTCGATAAAGCCAAGAACAATATTGACACTTATCGAAATCTGTATCCTGGTTATGAGATTGTTTCTCTACATCTTCGTCGGGGAGATAACGCTGATGGTAGCAACCCTAGCAAGGCATTAAATGAGCTTTATGGTGCCAATTACCACTTTGATAAAAATAGTGTCTATGGGCGTTACTTAACTGCCGCCAAGGATGTTTTTAAAGACAGGAAAGTAAAATATCTTGTTTTTACCGGCGGGTCTAGAGAAGAAAAGAATAATAATTTAATAGACATAGAGTGGTGTAAAAATAGTTTGATAGGCGACGAATACATCCATCAAATACGGAAAACTGACGCAATGGAAGATTTCTGTAATATAATGTCGTGCGATCATAATATACTGGGACACGTGAGCAGTTTCGGATGGTGGGCGGCATACTTGAATAAGTCAAAAGAAAAAATAGTGGTTGCTCCAAACAAATATAGCCCAGACGATACTGAACTATCCCACAGAGCAGGATTTTACCCAAAGGAATATGTGTTAAAATGAAACTAGTATTTGATATAGGATACAATAAAGGTCTCTTTTCAAAAGAGTGTCATAGGATATACCCGGACTGCCAAATTGTGGCGCTTGAAGCTAATGCCAATATAATTGGGGACACAACGGCGATTAAAAATCTCACAGTTATCAACGCTCTTGTTTCCAATAGAAAAAATGAGTATATTGATTTCTTTGTTGAACCAAACCAATCCGGGATATCAACAGCTTCTATAAAGTTTATGTCAAATTCCAGATTCACAAAAGGATCTCGGCACCTGGTTCCGAACTCGGCAACTTGGTTACCTCCCGTTAAAGTGCCATCCGTTACATTAGACCAAATTGTTACTAAATTTGGGGCGCCAGATTTAATTAAAATTGACGTTGAAGGGTATGAGCGTGAGGTTTTAGAAGGTTTAAATAATAAGCAGGGTAAGATTTGCTTCGAATGGCATGAAGAAGATTATGATAGTTTAGTTTTGTGTATCAAGCACCTGCAAAATCTTGGATCGGAACAGCGCGCGAAGTGGGAAGAGGCGTTCTTCCTCGCGCA
>JAVHRC010000014.1:1714-5696 GCA_036171435.1 Candidatus Aenigmatarchaeota archaeon | reverse complement strand
GTTTATGACGGCGACGATAGACGACTTTCACAAGCTTGACATTCGCGTTGGAAAAATCATTGAAGTTGAGGACTTTCCAGAAGCTAGAAAGCCGTCTTTTATTTTGACAATAGATTTCGGCGGCGAAGCCGGCGTGAAAAAGTCGAGCGCGCAGCTTGTCGCGAATTACAAAAAGGAGGAGCTGAAAGGCAGAATGGTCTTGGGTGTTGTGAATTTCCCGCCACGCCAGATTGGAAAGTTCAAGTCCGAAGTGCTGACGCTCGGCGTGCCTGACGAAAACGGGAACTGTGTTTTGATACAGCCTGATATCGGCGCGAATGTTGTGAAAGAAGGGGCGAAATTATATTGAAACGTGATTTTTATGGCGGTAAAAAAAGAAAAGATGAAAACAGAATTTGCAAAGTCCGAGAAAGAGACGGAGCAGAAAAAAGCAAGCGAACAGAAGTCAAAATTAGGGGGAACCGTTGGGTGCGGAGCCCCCCGGCACGGCCACAACATTCTCGGGTTGAACTTCAAAAAGAACGAGAACTTCGGTGAGTGGTATCTGGAAGTCATAAAGAAATCCGATATTGTTGACGAGCGCGTCCCAATAAAGGGTTTCAATGTTCTGATGCCGGAAGGCTATGAAATCTGGCACATCATGATGGACCGCCTTGACGGGCTTTTGAAAAAGATAGGAGTGCAGAATTATTATTTTCCATTGCTCATTCCAGAGCGCTTCCTGAAAAGGGAAGCCGAGCATTTCAAGGGATTCAGCCCCGAGACCGTCTGGGTCACGCACGCGGGCGAGACAAAGCTTGAAGAAAGGCTTGCAATCCGGCCGACGTCCGAGACGATAATGTACGAGATGTTCAAATTATGGATTCGCTCCTACCAGGACTTGCCGCTAAAAGTCAACCAGTACACGAACATCGTGCGCTGGGACACGAAATCAACGAAGCCGCTTATCCGCGACCGCGAGTTCCTGTGGCACGAGACGCACAGCGCGCACGCTTCCGCCGAGGAGGCGAAAAAGGAAGTT
The DNA here is from genome assembly GCA_036171435.1 of Candidatus Aenigmatarchaeota archaeon. GTDB lineage: Archaea > Aenigmatarchaeota > Aenigmatarchaeia > Aenigmatarchaeales > DAIDAN01 > DAIDAN01. Next base: position 4,675 of record JAVHRC010000014.1, on the reverse strand, counting down.
GGCGAGGCGCTGAAAATTTACAGAGAGCTGATAACTGGACTTCTCGGAATAAGCTATCTTGAGCTTGTTCGCCCTGAGTGGGACAAATTCGCGGGTGCCGATTACAGCGTTGCGCTTGATGCTGTTATGCCTGACGGTAAACTTCTGCAGGTTGGGACAGTTCATAATCTCGGGCAGAATTTTTCAAAATCGATTGAAATGATTTTTCTGGACAGCGATGGAAAGAAAAAATATCCGTACCAGCTTTCTTACGGCGTAACTACAAGGCTGCTCGGCGCATTGATAGGGATTCACGGCGACGACCGCGGATTGATTCTGCCGCCGGAGGTTGCGCCCGTGCAGATTGCTATCGTTCCGATTTATACGAAAGAGACAAGGGAGAAAGTTTTGGAGAAAGCTGGGGAAATTTTTGGAAGGTTGGAAAAAATCTACCGCGTGAAACTGGACGACTCGGAAAAAACTCCCGGATTCAAGTTCCACCAGCACGAATTAAAAGGCGTTCCGCTCAGGATAGAAATCGGGCCGAGGGATTTGGAGAAAAAGCAGGTTGTTCTCGTGAGAAGGGACTTCCTGGAGAAGATTCCTGTGGAAGAGGAAAAATTGGAAAGGCAGATAATCGAGGCTTTTGATTCAATATTTCTGCAATTGAAAAAACGTTCGGAAGAAAGTCTGCTTGTGAGGGATGCAAAAAACTATGATGAGCTCAAGTCAAGCCTTAATGAAGGCGGGTTTGTCAGGATAAATTTCTGCATGCGCGAATCCTGCGCTGACATGATAAAGACGGACACAAAAGCGGAGGTGCGCGGAACCTTGTTTTCGATAAATGAGAAGGTTTCCGGAAACTGCGCTGTCTGCGGCCAGAAAGCAACTGCAAAGACTTATATCGCAAGAGCTTACTGAATTATTTTTTCTGCATTGCTGCAGCGCTTATATATTTTCCAATTCAAACATTTTTGTGGTATCATGAAAGTCGCGATAATAGGCGGAGGGCTGTCGGGATTGATGGCGGGAAAAATCCTTTCCGAGAGCGGGTTTGAAGTGAAGGTGTTTGAAGCGCAGCAGAGCTGCGGAGGCCTTGCCGCGTCTTTTACAGTGCAGGATTCTATGATACCGATTTTTTATCACCATATATTTTCGCATGACGAGACAACGCTGAAAGTTGTGAAGGATTTGGGAATAAATGATTTGATAAAAAAGAAAATAAAAATGGGATTGAATCTTAACGGCAAGAGTTATCCAATATCATACCTTTCCGCGCCCTTTTGGGATTTTCTCACGATAAAGGACAAGATAAGATTCGGCTTGCTTTCGCTCAGGGCCAAGATAAAAAAGGACTGGTCAGACATAGAGGGCTTGAACGCGGAGGAGTGGCTGAACAGGGCTGTCGGAGAAAATGTTGCGCAAAAGATTTTCGGGAACATAATGCGCGAGAAATACGGCCTTCCGCTTTCGCGATTATCCGCCTCTGAATTGGCGGAACGTCTCGGAGAGGAGGAGGCTACAGGAGTTTTTTACTATCCGAAACAGGGAATGGACGAGATCATAAACAGGCTTATCAAAGAGATAGAAAAAAACGGCGGAGAGGTTAAAACAAACGCGTCTGTGATAGAAGCTGAAGTGAACGGTATTTCAGGAAGAATAATTTTCAGGGAAAGCAAATTAATAAAAGGAAAAAAGACATATCTTCCTTTTGAGGAGCATGCGGATATTGTAATAAACACAGCCCCCATGCCTGTGTTTCTGAAAATGGCAAAAGGCTTGCCTGCGGCTTATGCCAGCAAACTCAAAAATATAAAATACTGCAAGAATATCTGCGTTGATATCGGCTATCGCGAACGGCTGGGCGACTATTACTGGCTGAACTGCTTTGACAGCGAATTCGGCGGAATAATAGAGCACACGAATCTTGCAGACATTTATCCTTTCAAGATGGCATGGATATTCAAGTATGCGCCTTCCAGCCAATTATGGAACATGAAAGATGATGAAATAGCAAAGCTGTTTATTAAAGGCGCGCAGAAAATTTATCCGCAGCTCAAGGTTGACTGGTTTCGCGTTTTCAGGAGCGAACATGCAAGCCCGCTGTATGACATTGATTATGCGAAATTCGTGCCTGGTTACGAGACGCCCGTGAAAAATCTTTTCTTTTCGGGAGTTGCGCTGACTTATCCGAAAATCAGGACAATGAACACGGCATTGATATCGGGAATAAAAACAGCGGAAATAATAAAGGAGAAGTGCCATCAACAGGCTTAAGTATTTCAGATTCTGTGAATTTATCAGCCGCAGAAATAAACGGCTCTGCATAACTAAATAAATCGGTAATTTTATGAAAGAAATAAAAAAAGTCCTGCTTGTCTATCCGAACAGCCCCACGCACTATGTGGTCCCGCCCATCGGGCTCGGCTATCTTGCCACGGCGCTGAGAAAAAGCAGATTTGACGTGAGCATACTTGACGGCATAAAGAAGAAACTCAATACGGAGAAGCTGGAAAAAAAGATAAACGAATGGAAGCCGGATGTTATCGGGATACAAGTTTTCTCGTGCGACGCGCACACTGTAAGGGAATATGTTTCAAAGATAAGGGAAATAGACAGAAATATCCTGCTGATTATCGGGGGAGCGCATGTCTCCGGCGTTGGAAAGGAAGTCTTTGATTATTTTAACGGAATTCATTTTGCAATCGCGGGCGAGGCGGAGACTGCGTTCCCGATGCTTTTGAAAAAGATAAGCGCCGGAGAAAAAACCCTTGAAGAAGTTCCCGGACTGATATACAAAAGAGGCGACAAGATAATCGCGAACGCGCCGATGTTTGAGGAAAATCTTGACGAGCTCGGTTTTCCCGCCTGGGATTTGATGGACCCGAGAACTTATCCGCAGGCTCCGCAGGGCGCGGTTTTCAAGAACTGGCCGATTGCGCCGATACTCACGTCGCGCGGTTGTCCTTACCGTTGCACATA
>JAVHRC010000014.1:0-1614 GCA_036171435.1 Candidatus Aenigmatarchaeota archaeon | reverse complement strand
ACCGAGACAAGGGAAACGATTCTTGAGACAATAGAATTTGCAAAGCGCCTGAAAATAAAGCGCGCGCATTTCAGCACGTTCCTGCCGCTGCCGAACACGGAAGCAACGAAAATGCTCCTGCGTGACGGCGTGATAAAGAAAATAAATTATGACACGCTCTTTTACACTAAAGCGCCGTTGCCGCCGAAAGGCATGAGTTCGGAAGAATTAAAGGCGCTGCAAAGAAAGGCTTTTTTTGAATTTTACATGAGGCCGCACATCATAGCCGGAATGGCAAAAGAAGTGCGGTCTCCGACGCACTTGAAAATGCTGATGAGGCGCGCTTGGGATTACGCTTTCGGGAGATAGGTCTCAAATAAAACATTTTATTTTTTGAAATCCGGCGGAGGCAATATTCCTTTTTCATCCAGAATTATCCTGTTTGCAATATTGTAACTGTTTTCCGTTCCTATGTCAAGCCAGTACGGCGGATTTATTTCAAACCCCATTACCTCATGCTTTTCCACAAGCTGCGGGATTATCTTATCCGCTGTCCTGACTTCTCCAAAGGGTATAATGCCAAGAAAGGGGCCTTGAATATGTAATATCCCGCATTGGCAAGATTTGAATTTATTTTGTCAGGATTTTGCGGCTTCTCGCAAAATTCCACTATTTCTTTTTTATCATTCAGAACAGCTATTCCGAACCTTTTTTTATCCTCTTCCGGGACGGGAAACAATGCCATTGTGACAATCTTTCCGCTTTCCATATGCATTTTTAACATATCTTTTAGGCTTATCTTTGTTAAGATGTCCCCGTATGCAACTATGAAATTGTCGGATTCTTTTATCTTGGCTATGTATGCCGCGGTTTTCAAGTCTCCGCCGGTTTCCCACCCCAGGACTCCGACGGGATAAATGTTTATTCCATCCCTCTTTGTTTCCTCGAAATATTTCCTTACCCTGTCGTTTATGTCGGAAAACTTCATGGCAACAATTATTTCATCGACTTCGGGAATCGTGATAATGTTGTCAATTACATATTGGATGGTAGGCCTCCCTGCTACTGGCAACAGCGGCTTTGGGGCAATATGCCTCAGAGAGCCCAGTCTTTTTCCTTCCCCTGCTGCGAGAATAATCGCTTTCATATTCTACAATAGAACAAACAAATATTTAAATTGAATCAGTATTTTTCCCAGAGCTTTCCCCATTCAGTCTTTTTGAAATCGTTCACAAATTTTTTGCCTCTCAGCGGATACCAAAGATTGTCATGGTAAAGCGCGGAGCCGAGAATGCAGAAGTTGAAGAACCAGGTTTTGAACAGCAGCGGCTCGATAAAGCTGTGCCTGAAAAGCTGGTCGAAAAAAATAACGGGGCTTTTCTTTGTTGTGAAATGAAAATTCACGTTTGCAATGCTCTCGCCGACAACGTCAATCTGCGCGACATCGCCGCAGCCAAGCCCCAAATCATGCGCGGTTTTTATGAATTTTATTTTCAAAGGGTCGAAACCCATCATCTTCGCGGCTATTGCGTCTATTGCTACAGAGTCCTCGGAGGCGAGAAGATAGTTTCCGATAACGGGAATCATTGTGCGCGGTCCAGCTCCGTTGCCGCAGACCGTGCCGTCCATCACCGT
>JAVHRC010000013.1:0-1311 GCA_036171435.1 Candidatus Aenigmatarchaeota archaeon | reverse complement strand
TTATCTTCCGTCATATTATCTGTTTCATCGCAATCGTGTCGTCGGGCGCGAGCGCTCTGTTCCATATGCGAACTTCGTCGATGATGCCTTTATACCACTGTTCACTACCCCCATATTGCCGCCTACCGATATATGCGTGCTGTCCTAACACATATCCAACATTTCCCGACAGTGTTGCGGTTTTGATACTAACATTATCTTTATACATATTAACAGTAGTTCCCGCTACTGTTAACACCAAATAATGCCAATTATTATCTTGATAATTGACTCCAGAATCAACACCCTGAAAATTATTTACATTACCTAGGCTGTTAAATTCTGCCCAGACTGTTGAACTGCCACCAAATGTAAATCCTCCATAACCATAACCGCCACTGATGGCAATAATGGTATTTTGTAATCCACCATTTCCAGAAGTTTTGACCCAAGCTCCAACAGTTATATCAGTGAAAGTATTCAGACTCGCCCAGTTTCCCGCGTCGACATAATCATTCACTCCGTCGAACTGCAAGCCTTTTCCAGATTTTCCGCTAATCCATTGCGGCTCTGAACCGGCTGGCAAAAGCGTTCCCGTATTCCCGTTTCCAGAACCATCGCCAGCGAATGTTCCAGAGCCTTCGTTAAAGCTCCAGCTTCCAACAAGCCCTTCCTTGTTCGGCTGCACGTCCACAAGAGCCAGCGCGAATGCTGCGCCGTTTGATATTTTCAGGTTGCGCTTGCCGAAAGGAATTTGCCACAGGCCTGAAACATTTACAACGCTTGAGTTGCCTTCCTGTATTATTTGCGTGCTTGCACCCAATATAATATCATCAATCATTACAACAAGGCTTTTATTTTCTATTGTTCCTTTTCCGCAGTTTCTCAGCGTTACCTGATTTCCAAGAATGTTGTCAATCTGCATGCACATTGCAAGCTGCGAAGTCAGTTGCGAAGCCTGCTGGCCGCCTGAAGAAGTTGTTGTGCCTGCCAGCGTTGAGGAAAAAACATAGAACACGCTTATCAAAGAGACGGAAATCAAGAGAAGCATTATTGTGGCAATGACTGTGGATATTGCTTTTTGCATAAGGAGAAATATGGAAAGAGAAATATAAAGGTTGACAATGCTTTTATTTGCTGCAAGACAATAATGAGATATGGTTAAAGGTGCTGAAAAAGGCAAGAAGAGGCGCAAACAGATTTTTGTGGTGCAGGAGCATCGTGCTTCGCATTTGCATTATGACTTTCGACTTGAGATAAACGGCGCCCTGAAATCCTGGGCTGTGCCGAAAGGCGTGCCAAGAACAAAAGGCGTAAAAAGGCTGGCAATCA
>JAVHRC010000012.1:0-1325 GCA_036171435.1 Candidatus Aenigmatarchaeota archaeon | reverse complement strand
TCCCGCTGCTGCTGGGGTAGGGGAACTTGTAATCCCCCATGAATTCGGCGCACCAGAGGATTATCATTGTTTATCATCCACAAAAAGCTCACAATAATATTTTTGAGTTCTTAACGGGCATTCCTTTGGAATATGTTCAATATTTTTGAAACATTTTGTTAATAATTTGCAAAATATATACTCTTCTGGCAAATCACCGTAGATATCAGCATGGTAACAGGCGTTACAGTGATAAACATTTACAAAAGGAAATATTTTTTTTGTGGTGTATAGATGTCTAAGTCTGTCTTGAATGATTTCTTTATTGATTCCAGTTAGATCATGTATATCTCCAATATCTATCAACTCATGTTTATTCTTTTCAATAGCTGATATTATTTTTTTATCAATTTCATCCGTTGTATCAGACATTTAAATCACCTTTTTAATATCAGGACGAACCCTGTCCAGCGAGTAACATCCGCTTATGTCTTCAAGCCACACTACCGCAGTATGACCGGGGTAATCCCCGCTTGCTCCAAGCATCTGTGCCTCTGACCTGGTTTTAGTATGAACCTCTTTTTTATCATCCATAGTTACGATTACATCAATCCCGGGTTGATGTTCTTTATTCCAGGCATTGACAAGCTCTACCTGTTTTTTTTCTGCTTTTCCTATTTTCATAACTCAATTCAACTCCTTTTTGACATCACACATTTTGGCGTGTCCGATCAAATTTAACCTTCTCGATAGTTTTGTTAGCGGTCTCCAATCACCCTTCTTGTACTTTTCAAGAAGATTGTTGGTGTACTTATCAAGAAATTCGCTGGCAATCGCAAGTGCCTTATTCCAGTCCTCATCTTTGCAATCCCCGAACAACGCAGTTGCGGATATAAGATAACCATCTGAGTTTATACACTGCTTGGGTACTATCTCAATCCTATCGCCATCATATAACGCCACATCGAACCCCCCAGCGCATGGCTCAAGGCAGATATCAAACAATCCTGGAATACCGAATGAGTAATAGTAATGCTCTTTGTCAAGTTCAATCCTGACAAAATGTTCTCGCTTTAACTCTCCTTGTGGCATATCTACCCCACATAATGTACCGTTTCATCGCTCTCGATAAACACGCAGCTCTCCCTGCCCTTGAGTTTGCGCTTCTCAGGGGGAGTTTTCTTCACAGCCTCAAGCGTCCTTTGCAGGTCATTCTTGCCGCGCCATTTCAGGCTGTCCACAAGAGCACGGAATACTTCAGGGCTGTGCATCTTAAGTCCGACACAGACAATATTCATGATTTGCTCGGCAGTCTCTTCATCCTCCTTTGTCGGCAGGTTTTTGGG
>JAVHRC010000011.1:0-1325 GCA_036171435.1 Candidatus Aenigmatarchaeota archaeon | reverse complement strand
CGATTGAAAAGGTTGTTAACGAAAGGCTTCCTGTTCACGTAAAGTCCGTCGATACGGTGACGAATGAAGTTTCCTTTGAAAAAGTTAGCGACTGGTCTGTTATTTCTTCAGCTGATAATTGGTATGAAATTGCGCTGACTAACGGTAAGACTTTGAAGATTACTGGAAATCATGAAGTTTGGCTTCCCAAGCTCCGATGTTGGCGCCGTGTGGACCAATTGACGATTGATGACGAATTGTTAAATGCTGAGTGAAAAGATGTGAAGTTTTTCGGTTGAGATACTAATTATTAGTATGGAAATCTGGATATGTAAATATTGTTTGAAAGAGTTGGTGTTTAAAAATAAGCATACTAAAACAGGCCATCTTGCCAAATGTAAGCTGTGGGCAAAATGGAAAGCAGAGAACTTAACCAAAGATGTGCTTGAAAATATGTATAGTAAAGAGCACATGTCTTTACCAGAAATTACTGAGCATTTTAAGTTAGAATCGGTCACGACCATATGGAAACAGCTTAAAGCCTTTGGGGTTTCCATGCGCTCTATTTCGGTTTCTAAAAAAGAAACACGGTGTGAAGCACGTCGAGCAAAAACATGTTTGGAAAATAGCGGGTATACGCACAATTTTGATAGAAATGCTCCAAGCCGGTTGGCGTGGCAAGCTCGTATTCTAAACGATGAAGGCATTACGAATGTTTTTCAACGGGAAAGCGTGAAAGATAAAAGCAAAACAACTTTCCTGGAAAAGTACGGAGTAGAAAATGCGGCGGAATTGCCAAGAAATGGCCGTTCAATTTATTCTAAACCTCATCGCCTTATTGTCGAGGCGCTTCAAAGGGCTGGAGTTATTGTCCAGGTAGAGCTAAAATTGGCGGTGGAAAAAAGTTATTTTGCTTATGATGTTGTTATAATTGGAACTAAGAAATTAATTGAAGTTAATGGAGACTATTGGCACGCTAATCCAGTTATGTATAAACCTGACGATAGAGTACAATTTGGTAAAACAACATTCAAATTCGCAAAAGACATTTGGAAGCATGACGAGATAAAGATTGCGCATGCGAAAAGCCTAGGATATGAAGTGTTGACGGTCTGGGAGTCAGACACGAAATCTAATCTAATAGAAACGATAGAAAAAGTATTATTATATGTCAATGACAAAAATCAAGTCAATTAAGAAAATTGAATTCACAGGCAACCGATATGATATTACGGTTGAACGCAACCACAATTACGTGGCTAATGGTGTGTTAATACATAACTGTAGTTCAAAGTTTGCTTTTCGTGAGGATCGGATGTGGGTTGGTTCTCATGCTCGTTGGGTAA
>JAVHRC010000010.1:0-1326 GCA_036171435.1 Candidatus Aenigmatarchaeota archaeon | reverse complement strand
TTACCCAACGAGCATGAGAACCAACCCACATCCGATCCTCACGAAAAGCAAACTTCGAGCTACAATTATGTATCAATACCCCGTTGGCAACATAATTGTGATTATGTTCAACCGTAATATCGTATCGGTTGCCGGCAGATTCAATCTTTTTAATTGACTTGATTTTTATCATTGACATACATTATCACTTTCTCTATCGTCTCTATTAACTTAAATTTTGTGTCTGCTTCCCAAACCGTCAGCACTTGATATCCTAAACTTTTCGCATGCGCAATTTTTATTTCGTCATGCTTCCATATGTCTTTTGCGATCTTAAATGTTGTTTTTCCAAATTGGACTCTGTCATCAGGCTTATACATGGTCGGATTTGCGTGCCAATAATCTCCATTAACTTCAATTAATTTCTTGGTCCCAGCGATAACAATATCATAGGCAAAATAACTGTTTTCCGCAACCAACTTCAACTCTACCTGAATTACTATACCAGCGTTTTGAAGCGCCTCAACAATAAGGCGATGAGGTTTAGAATAATTTGAACGGCCAGATCTAGACATACCAGCCGGATTTTCAACACCATAATTTTTCATCATGGTTGATCGGCATTTTTCTTTTACATCTTCTCGTTGAAAAACATTACAAATTCCTTCATCATTTAAAATTCGTTGCTGCCACGCCAGCCGAGACGGAGAATTTCTATCAAAGTTATGATTAACTCCGCTGTTGGCCATATTACTTGCTGCGGCTCTGATTTTACATCGTTCTTCCAGCCTAGAAACCGAAATAGAGCGCACAGGAATTCCAAATGCCTTAAGTTGTTTCCATATGGACGTCACCGACTCCAATTCAAAATGCTCTGCTATTTCTGGTAAAGACATGCGCTCGACGTTATACATATTTTCAATTATGTCTTTGGTTAAATTAACGGCTTTCCAATCGGACCATTTCTTACACTTTGCAAGATGCCCAGTTTTAGTATGCTTATTTTTAAGCACCAGCTCTTTCAAACAATATTTACATTTCCAGGTTTCCATACTATATAATTAGTATCTCAACCGAAAAACTTCACATCTTTTCACTCAACATCAAGTAATTCGTCATCGGCTGTCAGTTGGTCTGCTCGACGCCAGCATCTAAGCTTTGGCAACCAAACTTCATGATTACCAGTAATCTTCAAAATTTTCCCATTAGCTAGTTCGATTTCATACCAATTATCATTGGTAGGAATAACAGACCAATCACTAACCTTTTCAAAAGAAACTTCATTCGTCACTGTATCGACGGACTTTACGTGAACAGGAAGCCTTTCGTTAACAACCTTTTCAATCG
>JAVHRC010000009.1:0-5803 GCA_036171435.1 Candidatus Aenigmatarchaeota archaeon | reverse complement strand
ATAAAGATTAAATGCCGTCCGCATATGCCTCTTCTTTGGAATATACTACAATGCCTTCATGGGTGATTTTATACGGGTGCAGCTTCTGGGAATGGTCCGAGCCTCGCATCTTCCATACTGTAATGCTTCTGGTGTACTGCGACTTTGCGCGCATATAATAAAGCACAATCACGCCGTCCGCCACAAACTCCTCAACCCCGAAGCGCGACAGGTCCTTCTGCTCCGAAAGGACTTCCGATATCATCAGTGTTGTGCATCCGAGCCTGTGAAGCATTGAGCCCAGGCCGAATATTATTTTCCTTATCTCCGGGACATCCCTCACGTAAAGCCCAAGCGCAGAAATGGAGTCGATAACAACCCTCTTTGCTTTCATTTTTCTTATTGAATTTTCAAGCATCTCTATTATATCCTCCGCATGGTAAGGGTCGTACTTGACAAACAGGACCTTTCCCTTCTTTTCCAGCTCGTCGAAATTCCAGCCGCACAATCTTGCGTTTGCCTTGATATTTTCCGGCGTTTCCTCGAAGCTCACGTATACTGCATTGTCCCCGTTCATAGCCCCGAAATATATGAACTGCGTTGACATTATGGTCTTGCCCGTGCCGCACGTCCCCGTCAGCAGCGTGAGCGAGCCTTCGGGTATTCCCCCGAACATCAGCTCATCCAGCCCATTGATTCCCGTCTTTACCCTTTCAGACTTTTGTTCCGCCATTTAATCACACAATAACACAAAAACGCCATATTCTTATTTAGTTTGTGATTTATAATCTTTCCCTCAATTTACCGATATACCTTTCGTTTTTGCGCATAAATATACTTTTGCTGATTTTGAACAGAGCCTTATTTTATAAATCTAGCAAAATATTGATCAATTTCTGATCTAAGTTCTATACCAACCCTCTCAAAACAGCCTAATAAATCTTGATAAGTTCCTTTACCGCCAAGAAAATCCCAGAATTCATCAGCAACTTTTAATTCATTCTTTAAATCTAACATACCTCTCATAGTCCATCTATTATATGGTTGAGGTTCGTATGGATTATATGGAATTGCAATTACGGTATTTATTTTGGCATCTGGATTTGAAGCTAGAACTACTGCAACCCATTCTAAAAGAGTTCTTTTAAACTCTTTGAAGCCGCCTGCGTTGGGTTTAGCCGTCTTCAAATCAAATAGATACAATTCGCCTGTTTTGTTTTCAAGAAAAATATCGACTTTAGTAGGTTTAACTTTGCGCATCGCACCTTTCTGGCAAACCTTTCTTATTGCTTCAATCTCTTTTATTTTATCTGGTGCAGATATTGCTGTTGTTAAATTGTCTATTATTTTTTGTATTTCAAATTGCGCACCTTCACTAATAGATTCGCCTGCTGTATTTTGGGATTTTGCAATTATAAAATTATTTTTAGCTAGCGCAACTGCGACTGGTTCAAAGACACTTGTTCCAAAATTAGTGTTTAAAGAATGAATAAATGAATATAATGCTAATCGGTCTTTGCCCAACAATCTTGTATGAAAAGGCATTGATGCAGGTTCAGGATTATAGTTCAGAAATTTGTATCTTAGGCTATTCTTTAAGACATGTTCAATCTCAACGATTTGCTCTTTTGACAGGCTCATTTTAATTACCTTGATTTTAAATGGAATATTGTTTCTGAGTAAGCACCCTTATCTTTTTCAGTTCTGTTTAATACAGGACGTTTATATTGATTAATAATCTGCATTTCTGCTTTTTCTGCAATGATTGGATAAAGATTATACTTATCATTTGCGACTAAGAAGATATTATAATCATTTACCAAAAATCTTTTGCAATTATTCAGAGCGTCTGAGATTCCTTGAATATACATATTCCTTGCTTCCTTACCTTGCCCTTTGAAAAGCTGGCCAATTTCTAATTCATCATTTCTTTTGAAACCAAATAAATCATATGCGTAAGCATGTTGTTCATGATAATTAATCAAGCCTACGTAAGGCGGACTTGAGAAAATTCCTTTTATTTTCTGATTTTTTACTAATTTGGCAAACATGGGACATTTTTTTTCCAATTCTTTGATAATATCAATTGTTGTAGAATCGCCTGTTAAGCAACTTTGATTCGTGTTTGTTCGCAATTTATTAAATTGAGACAACCGCGTGATTGTATCTTTGCTGTAACTCTCCCACCACCCCAAGATGGAGAATAAAGGCTTGCAAATCTTTCCATGCTTGGCGCAATAATATGCGGCGGTTACAGGCTCTTTCAGTGTAGCCAAGTCCGCATGCGTTGTGGCGCGGCAAGAACGAATCGTTCGGCTTAGAATAATGCTTAATAGATTCCTTGTTGACGGATTTTGAATCTGTTTAATAAGATTTGAAACAAAATCTATTTCCGTTCTTACATGCTGCAAGTACCATTTATCCAAAAAACTAATATGTTTTTCTTGCTCTAACCGTATATTATACTCTTTGACTAGATTTAAAAAAATTGGCAAAAATTCTTTTTCCTTTTTCGCGCCATATTCCTCTTCATTAATCTGTTTTATTTTTATTTTATATTCCGGCGAAGGAAAGAAGCTATTATTAAATCTTTTAAGTTCTTCGGTAAGTTTACTTTCAAATTTTATCGTTTTAGAATCAGCAATAAAATGTCTTAAAGCTTTTGTAATTTTTTGAATTTCATTATTTAAATCAACAATATCATAAATGCCGAGCTTTACATTGCTAATTAATGCGTTAAAGTTTGAGATATCTATTCCAATGGCATGCATTCCAAGCTCATTAGCTTGTATTAAGGTAGTTCCGCTTCCACAAAATGGGTCAAGTATTATATCTCCTTTATTAAAGTATATCTCTTTCTTAAAATCATCTATATGACTATCTAAAAAATATTCTGCTAATTGAGGAATGAATTTACCTTTATATGGATGCAATCTATGAACGTGCTTGGTAGTATCCGCTTCTTTAAGATTATCAAAAGATAAAGTCCAATTCAGATCTTCCCCTAATTTACTTTTCCATTCAATTTCTCTTTTACCTAAACAAGAACTATAATAGTTAATTAAATCTTGTTTATTGATTAATGTATTACCATTCATACCATCTTTTTTAACTCTTCCATACTGGATGAGATAAGATATGTTTGAAGTAGTAATATTCTTCTTTAGATATTCGCTCGCCCATTCACTCGCTTGTTTAATAGTAAGCATCTCCAAATATACCACCATTTTTAATTATCCTATTGTATATTTATGTTATTTCTAATAAATACGCCATTGCAAAAGTTTTGATTTTTTCGCTATTTCACGCGTCAGTTATTTCAGCCAGCTTCAATACCTTTTGCGGATTCTTGTGATAATCCGAAAGGACTTCGGCAACTTTGATATAGTCTTTTATCCCCTGTTTTCCCATCCATTCGAGCACCTTTTTCCTGCGCTCCATCTCCTTCTCAAGCTCTTCTATCGAGATTCCCTTCAGCTTGGAAATCTTCTGGAGCATCACTGCAGAGCCGTTGAACTGAAAACTGTCGGAAGACGGCATCCACGCGAAAACCTTGTTTATGCTTGCCGCGCCCGTTGTGCTGTCTATCGATTCTATCTCGGACACTTCTTTCACGCGCCGCGCAGACTTGTTTATCTCGCGCGCATGAACCATCACTATTATCATGTCCAGCGTTTCTATAAGGCTCGGTGATATTTCAATTGGCGGGGTTTCAAGCCTGTGCACAACGTCTTCCACTTTTCCTGCGTGCATTGTGCCGATTGAAGGATGTCCCGCAGCCATTCCCTGAAACATCACGTAAGCCTCCGTGCCTCTTACCTCGCCGACTATCACATAATCGGGATTCTGCCTGAAGCTTTCTTTCAGCAGGTCGAACATGCTGACTTCCCCGTATTTGCCGGATTCCGTTTGCCCGCCGAAGCCCACCCTTGCAACGGAAGGTATCCAATTCTCGTGCGGAAGCTGCAGCTCGCGCGTGTCTTCAATGGAAATTATTTTCGCCTCCGGCGGGATAAAAAGAGAAAGCGTGTTCAGGAAGGATGTCTTTCCGGTTGCAACGCCGCCGCATATTAGTATTGAAGCGCCGTATTCGATGGCAATCCACAAAAATGCAAGCAGCCTCGAGTCCACGGTTCCGATTTCCATCATGTCCACGGGAGAGAACGGCACCTCCGCGAATTTTCTTATTGAGAATGTGGGGCCGCGCGTGGTAACGTCCAATGCAAGCGAAGCCTGCACTCGCGAGCCGTCAGGCAATGTCCCGTCCAGCAGCGGTTCCGCATAGCTTATGTAGCGGCCGCACCTCTCGGAAAGTTTTACCACGAAATTGTTCAGCTGTTCCTTATTATCAAAAACTATATTTGTCCTCAGCGAGCCAAATTTTTTGTGCACCACATAAAGCGGAATATTCATGCCGTCGCATCCTATGTCCTCTATGAAGCTGTCATGCATGAGAGGCTCTATCTCGTTCAATCCCACGAAATCCCTGTAAACATAATAAAGAAGCTTGATGTATTCCCCCCTGTTCAGGGTAAAGCCGTATTCGGATATTATCTTTCTTATATATTTTTCCATGTACGACACGGCCAGCTCAGGCTTCTTTATTGTTGAAAGCTCGACATCAACTATTTCCATCAGCCCTTTCATGATTTTTGAAAACCTGTCCCTGTCATCCTCGCCGAGTTTTGGCTCTATAATATTGTAGACCAGTTCCTTTCTTTTTTCATCCCAGAAAATTCTTACATACGCATAAGGCTCGATAAGCGGGTATCTCACGTCTATCTGGGACGGGTCCGCAGTCTTGTGCAATATTACAAGGTTTCTTGGCTCGCCAATCATAAAGCTCTCTTCAGGAATCGGTTTTTTCAGCTGGGGCTTGAGCCTCCATAAAGCGCCGCGCAGTCTCTTAATCCTGTTTAGAATGGATGTAAAATTTGTCCCGATATTCTTGGGCGCATCCGCTTCATACCCGTGCAGAAAAACAGAACTTTTGCCCACGTTAAAATTGCCGGCAGGATTTTGCTTTTCAACAGGCTTGTTGTTTGCAACTTCATCAAAAAGCTTTGCTTTTTGCTCATCCTCTTTTTTTTTGAAAAGCATCAATATCAGAACCTCTTGCTGGCCGGCGCATGCAATCTTGTTGACGCACGCTTTGCATGCGTCCGGCAATTTTACGATAGGCTCATTTATGCGTGGCCTTGGATTTTGTTTAACAGTCGCATATTGTCAAAACATGTTCTGCCTTTGCAGCATATGCTTCTTCCTTGCGGTTTTTCCGCGCTGCACTATGCCGCGCGTTCTCGCGCACGAGGGGCAAGCGTATATTTTCTGGGAAAACATGTGTATCTGCGAGCGGTCAACCTCCTGCAATATTCCGGGGTCTGTAATCCTGAAGCCGCGCGTTTTCGCAATTGTCTTGTATCTCGGCACCTTCCTTCCGCAGAAGCCGCACGTAACCAGCTGCTCGTGTCCGCGCGTCTTTGTGTGCACGTATTTTCTCGTGTATGGAGCTCCGCTTACCGGCATAAAATCACCTTCTTAATTGATATTTATTCAAAGATACTGAAATAATTATAATCAAATAGAATATATAGATTACAATATCTTAAATCATATTCCACGACAAATGCTTAAATAGTTTATAATTTAATGTTCAAAGCAAGTGTTTTTTATGAAAAGGACAATCCGCGGCGCGCGCTCGGCATGGAAGTACAGCAAGAAGCGCAGAAGGCTGAAGCTGAAGAGAGTTTAGAAGATTTCTTAATAAAATTAAACTATAGTCTTTCTAAAAGAATCATGGCAACGCCGCCGCATATTTTACTTC
>JAVHRC010000008.1:0-5950 GCA_036171435.1 Candidatus Aenigmatarchaeota archaeon | reverse complement strand
GTGCAGCCGAACAGCAATGGATTGATTGGAGCCTGGGATTTTAGTGAAGGCTCGGGAAACAATGCTTATGATGATAGCGGGAATGGGAATACAGGAACACTGGTTAACAATCCGCAATGGATTAATGGAAAGTTCGGGAAAGGACTGCAGTTTAACGGCGTGAATGATTATGTTAATATACCTAACTCTGCAAGTTTGAACACAACAAGCGAATTAACAATTACGGTTCTGGTTAATCCAAGCAGTTATGGAACAGCCGGAGGATGGATAGCCATCCTAGGAAAGAACAGTTATACGAACAGTTACCTGATTTGGTTCGATTCTGGATCAGGATATCTAAGAGAGCTAATATTTGTAGGGGGAGTTCGTTATGATGAGGTTCCCGCATACGTTCTCCCATTGAATTCTTGGACGCATATTACATACACGGCAAGACAAGGAGAATTGGGTATGTTTGTAAACGGTGAAAAGAAAACCCCGCTCTCCATACCTGCTGGCGCATTTAATACCAATACAAATCCATTAACAATATCCGGACAAGGTACCGGGACTTTCAGCGGCATCATCGACGAAGTAAGGATATGGAACAGGGCGCTGGTGCCTGATGAAACTGTTGTAATGAAACAAATAATATAGAAAACTAAAAATATAGAAAACTAAAACGGCTTTCTTTCCAACTTCTGCTCGATTACTTTCAGCCGCAAGTCAATCGTCTCAAGCTTCTGCAGAATCATGTCAAGCTTGTTTGAATTGTCCATTAACCTGTTTTCCGGAATATTCCTTTCCGCAGGATTTCTTTCCGAAGGATTATCCATATTCCAGCCGATATTTTCCCGAGGAGGTTCCATCTCGCGCGCGAACGCCTTGAACTTCCTTTCCTTTTCCGGCACTTCAAACGACGTTGTAGGGGATGCTGTTTCCTCTTCCCTTACCCTAAACCTCTCAAGGTCCGGCGGCAGGTACGGCTCGTGCTGCTCCTCGTGGACAGACTGCTTTTTCTTGAACGGATTAATATTGAACATTTGAACACCGCCAATTTTTTTAGCCCCCTCTTTTTATCAGATTGAACGCGCTTCTTATCTCATCTTCAATCCTGTCTACAAGTATCTTTCCTGCGTCAATATATTCCCTTCTCTGCTTGTTGTAAAAAAGGTATGTATAAATTCTTACTAACGACTGATGGATTGGCGTGGTAAAGGGAAATTTTGTCTCAACGCTCCCTTTAATCGTGATTTTTATTTTTCCAATCTTGTCTTTCGCCCCTTGCGAACCCTGGACATTTATCTTGAAACTCGCTTTTGTGCGCCCGTCAAAATCGTATTTTCCGCGCCAGTCTCCGTAAAAAGAAACGGGATCTCCGGAAACGTCCCATTTTATCTTGTCCTCGAAAACGGAGCCGCCCTCGACTTTAAGCGTATCCTTGATTATGTCGGGCATCATCTTTATTATTCTCGATGGATGAAATCCCGCATATTCTATCACTTTCTTGTCAGAAGGGGCAAGTATGTCCGTTGTTATTATGTAATTCGCCAAGACAATCCTCTCACATTAAGACTTGAACTACGGCAAACATTTTTTTGCGCGGGATAAAAAAAAACACCAGCCTTAGCCATTATTTTTGTTCTCAAGTATATTTACTGCTGCTGGACATCCACAACATCGCTGGCGCGCGCCAGCTTCTTTATCTCCTCTACAAAAGTCGCCATCTCCCTTCTGCCATCTTCCATATATTTGTTTCTCTGCGTGATATAGAAGCCCTTGTGCCAGAAAATTCTTAGCATCTCGTAAAGTATGTTTTTCTCCCATACCGTGTCCTGCGGATATTCCGTGCGCAGCCAGCCTTCTATGATTACGTTCGCTTCGCCTTTGCCCTTGCTCTGGGAACCGCTAAGCTCGATGTTGAAAAGAAGATAAGAAAGCGCGTCCAGCTCTTTCGTGCCTTCCCAGGTAATCTTGAACTTTTCCGTCTCGCCGTGGGTCCATGAAATCTTTTTTTCCTGCAGATGGTGCTCGTCCGCCCTGAAGACTGACATGAAAATCTTCGGCACCGCGTGATAGAACTTGTCGGGCTTCAATCCCTTGAATTCCACGGTAAACCGGTTTCTCGGCTTCAGAAGGTCGTCATGAATCACAAGCTTGTTTCTCGCCCATACCACAAAATCACCGCCAAATTTTAAAATATGTTGGTTGGGCGCATATTTATGGTTTTCGCAGAAGCGAAGCAACGCTTAAATAATTCGTTTTCAATTTTCTATCATGGTACTGCAAATCTTCGGCGCGATTATGGCTGCGATAGGAATGCTGATGATATTCACGCATACTGTAGGAATCGCAGCTTTTCCTGAAGTACAACATGAAGGGATAGCTCTAAAGCGCCTGTTCTACGGAATACTTCTTGTTATCGCAGGACTGCTGCTCATATTTTACAGCCCCATCTAACGCGCTTAAATAATAAAAGAAACAACTTTTTTTATGGACATTGTTTTTAAGATAATCGGCATTATCATGATTATCGTTGGCTTTCTTATTGTGAAGAATTTTCCGGGAATTTCCCATTATCAGATGGAGAAGATGGCGTGGACGGGCGTATTTATCGGACTGATAATTCTTTTCGCGGGGATAGTTCTGCTGTTTTTGTAAACCTGCACGCTAACTTTTAATAACAGACATCTTCAATATTGTTAGGTGCTTCCATGATAGACAAGAAGTTTTTTCCTTTGGGTGTCAAGCCAGAGCCAAACGGCTTTTCAAAGGATGTTGGCATACCACAGATATCAAAAGACAGTCCATTATTGGGATTAGCGCTCTGCGCAAACCCAGCACCGCTTGGAACATTTGACGGAAGCAACCAGATAATCAAACTTAATTACACTGGGCCGCCGGGAAGCGCAACCGGAATTTATTTTTCTCTTGTGCCGTTTCTTGAAAAAAACGGGTTCAAAGTCAGGAAAGTGGACGAATCCATTTCCGTTACTCCGGAGCACCAGCAATATTACAACATGGTTGTAGAACAAAAACGGCAGTTGGAAGGCGTTATAAAAACAGGGCTTGCTTCCGCGGCAGCGGCTGTTGCAGACGCCTCGCTGGTTGATCATGATTTGCGCAAGTATAAGGAAATTTTGAATTATTTCAAGGAAGGCGTTAGCAAAGATGGAAAAGGAAGCGAGCATTCGCTGCGCGCGATGTTCATCGACCAGGTTGATTTTCACACGGGAGACGGGATTTCTCTGCGCTCCATTGTCCAAAGATGGCCGACAATAATCGCGGATTTCATGAAGCTCACATCAAGCGAAGATTCAATAGAAAAAGTTGAAACCAAGTTGAAGGGAATTTCAAAAGCGGAGCAGGTAATACTCACAACAAAAAACAAACTGTTTATCGAATGGGAGAGCATGTTCAAGGATGCTGCAATGAAAAGGTACAGCCATCTAAAATCCATGAGCGATTCAAGAAAAAAGACCGTGGAGGAATACAGGAACTGGATAAAGCCGTATATAGCAAGGTTCAAGTCAATGAAACTCGGGCATGAAAGCACGGGCGGGATTCTTGCATCTGCAAGCAGTCCATACGAGCTGGCGGGACAGGCAAGCTTCTTCAATGCGATAACTCTCTGGGTCTGGAAAGCCTACATGCCGTCCGAATTCAGGAAGCCGTCAACGGAAAGCACGTACAAGATAGATATAAACGACAAATTCGTCGTGAATAATTTTATTAAGGACAAGGAAAAGGGTCTTGCAAATATTTATAAAAACCTCAATGACAAGACCATAAAAGAGGATAAAAAAACTGGAGAAGAGACAAAGTCAAACATGGCAGACGACCTGATAAAAGACATTATAGATAAGAAATTCTGGAAAGCAGACAACGGGCTTGACGAGAATTCCCTTTATTATGTTTTTTTCGAGATAGAAATTGAAAGAGTTGGCGGGAAAGGTCCCAGCTTTGAGTATGAGGATATTACGTTCACAATAAAAACCTACATGATTAGCCAGAATATTATGCTTGTGAAACAGCTTGAACTGAAACTCCGCGAGAAGGAGATAGAAAAATATTTTGACCAGATTCTCGGATTGGGGCATGAAGAATCCGCTGAAACCGATTATCCTGATTTGGCGGGAAAGAAAGAGGAACTGAAGGTTGAACCTTTGTTCAAGATTGATTTGGGATTCGGGAAATCAATGGAAGGCGTTGGTAAGTTCTTCAAGCAGCTGGACGCTTTTTTCGGCGCTATTGAAAAAGGCGCGGGAAAACTATTTACCGGCTTAAACCTGCCTTTGATGTTCGCTAAAAAAGGTCCTTATGTGCGCGACTTTCAGGACACTGTAGTGGAATACTTTCTAAAACCCATGGGGCAGGATTATTTCGGCGCCGTGAAAGGATTCATAATGGACCAGATGGGAGTCGGATAGAATTCAGTATGGGAATATACGAAACGAATTGCAAATGAAGACGTTGGCAAAAGCGTACCGAATAAGAAAGCCGTTCTGAATTATAAAATTCATTTCTTTTGCCCGAGTTCTTCCTTCAATGCGCTGACTATCAGCGGGAATGCAATCGTGCAGTCGCACACAACGGAAGCAAGCCTCGCCTGCGGCTTTACCTTTCCCCAGCTTATTCCCTCCTCAAGGCTCGCGCCGGATAATCCGCCGAAAACGGGATTGTCGGTTGTTATCTGCACCAAATAATCATGCGGCTTTTCCGGAAGCAGCGCAGCCTGTATCGCGTAATTTTTCGGAACGCCGCCGCCGAGAATTATGACGCCGGTCTTTTTTTTCGCTGCGCGAAGATCGTACATCCAGTCAAATATTTTTTGCAAGTCTTTCATCTCGTTTACTTTCAGGTCGTGGTCCTGTTGGTACATCCAAATCTGGAAACCGAGAATGCTGTCGCTCAATGCAGGACAGTAAATGGGAATGTTATTTTTCGCGGCGGCGCCGACGATGGAATCTTTGTCTGAAATACGATTTCCTATTTCCTTCATCAACGAGGAAGGCGTGTGCTCGCCTTTTATCTTCTCCAATATTTTCTGCAATTCCTTTTCCATTTTTATCGAGCTTGAGTCCGGAGAAATGACATCATAAATCCGTGAGGTTTTTTTCTTGCGAAGCTCGTCGTCTTTTTCTTTTCCCGACCAGTAAAGATATTCCTCGCCGAACGCGTTAGCCAAGTCATGCGTAAGGTTCGCACCTGTCGAGACGATAGCCTGCACCCAGCCGTTTTTTATCATTTCGCTAATACACAAGCGCAGTCCCGCGGGAACAAGCGCGCCTGAAAGCGTAAGAATGACGCTGCATTCCTTGTCTGCAATCATTTCCCTGCAAACTTCGTAAGCGCGGCCGAGCTGCCTCGCCTGAAAGCTTATTCCCGAAAACTGCTCAAGAATTTCGCGGGCCGTCTGCTTCTTCGGCTCGAACTGCTTGATAGGTTTCATATTATGATTCATAGAAAAAATCTGATTTTGTTTTATATAAGGCTTAAGGGTTCTGCACCCCGAGCATTTTCCTGAACATATATGTTGCCGGGAGCGATGCAAGCATGTACCACATCAGCCAGCCGAAATCATTCCCAAAGAATGGAAGAGTAAAAGGCAACACTGCAACAGGACCATGGCCCGTAAATGTGGTCGCAACCCAAGGCAAAAACAGAATCACCAGAATCATTCCCGGTATCATGGGCTTGAAGTTTGCCATCATCTGCTTGTTCGAAAGCCCGAGCATCTCCGTCATTAATTCGTTCGCCTTTTTCTGGTCGGACTTCTGCGCCTCCTTTATCCGTTTCTGTATATCTTTAACCTTTTCCTTGTGCTCGCGCATTTTTTTCTGGTCCACCAGAAATTTGTAGGGCAATGTGAGCAAGAAGCTGACAAGAACCGCAATTATGAAAACCCCGACAGCATGAGGCAATACGAGCAGCGGCGCGAACACGCTTGACAGTATTGATTCGAACATAA
>JAVHRC010000007.1:0-6050 GCA_036171435.1 Candidatus Aenigmatarchaeota archaeon | reverse complement strand
CTCGCCGCAAAACACAATTCTATCATCATTCCGATGAATTTTTCTTCAATATCTTATCCGGAAACGGTTTCTGATTTTTACGGTCTAAACGGCGCGAACGGCGTTATGAGAATAAGGGCAAAATTAAACGAAACAATAAAAAAGCTGTCTGATAATTTCCTCTTCTCAAACTCCATTGATTACAAAATTGGCAGGATACAGCTAAATCTTATTCTGCTTGGAAATGTTTCGGAAGTGCCGCAGCCTGTTGTGTTTGATAGCGGGAGGGAAATGTTTTTCGACTATGACAAAAATTATCTTCTCACGGATTTTCCATATTCCGACACGAACAGCGACGGAAAGGCTGACTTGATAGCAGGAAGGATTGTAACGCCGTTCCAGCTGATAGAATTGCCAAAAATAAACAAAATAGTCACGGCTGCAATCTACAGGAACTTCGAGACAATTCTTTCCGTAAACGGTCTTATAGGAAGCCAGACAACAGACACTACTTTCAGGATAGCGGGCTTTGATTCTGTGCGGTTTGTGGAAAACAGGACAAGCCTATCAGCATACGAACTGACTTTCGGGTTGGGCAACATAACCGATTTCCTGAAAAAACTTTTTGGGGACCAATCCATATCAGAATCAGTAAATTTTTTGGGAACAATTTACGGCGGTTATAATGAACTTCTGGAACACAATCATTACAAGATGATGAACAGCATGAGACTTGGTTTTGACGGATTAACGATAAAAATGATTCCTGATGAAAGGCTGACAAAGGATTCGTTGCTTTCCCAAATGCAGGACGCGGACGGAATATTCTATTATGGTTTGGGAAATGGCTTCTGGCAGACGGAAACTTTTGGAAGCGGTAAGATATATTTCAGCGAATTTCCGCCAACAGGTTCAATGATTTATGACGAGCGCACAAACTCCACGCGCATGCCGGACGAAACAATTTTCGGGAAAGGAATATCCGCATTTGTCGGCAGCAGCGGAATAATATATGACACCTACAGCTTTATGCCTAACGCGAATTTTGTATATAACATAGCCAGAAACAAAAGCATTGCATTGTCTTTGGAAAACAGCAAGTATCCGCTTCTGCCCAGCCAAATAAGGAATCTGAGCGCAAGCATGCAGTTTAACTATCAGCCGGAACGCGACCTCTCAATAAAACAGTTTTTGCAAATGGTTTGTTATTGCGACCCTGAAAAGAAGATTGACCCTGATGCACAAGAGCAGGGAATCAATCCTGAAATAAATTATTCGTCCATTTTCACATCGAGAATAAAGATACCGATAAATTATTTTGTTTCCGGAGGCAAAATATTTTTTGATGCGAAGCAACACATGCAGGAAATGGGAAAGCCTGCAATACCGTTATATCAGGCAGAAACCGTCCTGCCAAACGGCTCGAAAATTGTCGGAATAAGCTTCAACTACAGCCAGTCAAGGTATGAAAATATTACCGCGGACTTTGTTCCAGTTTACGAGCAGTTCAATCAAACTATTGAACCTGTTCGCGGCTTCTATCCTTCGCAAATGTTTTATAATGAGACTTTTGATTTGATTGACGGGAGAAAAACGGTAAGGCTGATTGCCGCGGGAATGCAATATAATAATGACACGAAAGAGGCTCTTGTTCTTGACAGGATAGAAGCCGTTATTGAGTATGCGTCGCCTTTTGAGTTTCTTGGTTTTTCAGCGGAAAATATTACTCTCGGCAGGAATCAGACATTCAAAATAAGAAGTTTTGGAATGCAAAATCTTTCCATTTTCATTGAGATAAAAGGTGGAAATTTTTCCGAGATAATTGAAAGCAACATTTCACAGGGATATTCGGAAATAGGCTGGAAGCCGCCGTTTGCTGGAAGCTTTCTCACAACCGCTTACATTCTTATGGGAAACAACTCGGCAGGGCCGAGGTACGCGTCTTTTTCCGTAAATGCTCCGTCGCAGAACTTTTTCAAGATATTTGAATCTCTTGGAACGGACGGCTATAACAAAATCATGAAATCGTTTGCGGAGAAAATGCGTTTTGCATTCAGCAGGGCAACAGCGATTATCGAATATATTAATCCTTTCTCCAAGTTTTCCTCATCGTCAAATGCTTCAACGGCTGAAAAATCAATTTCCGCTCCGGATTACTCTTTCAGCATTTCACGGGATTCCGGAAAAATAATTTATCATATGAAAAACGATAAAGGCGAACTTGTTCTTGAGAAAAATGCGGGCGCGACAAAGGAAACCTGCAAAGGCGACTGCTCAGAACTTTATGATAAAATGAACTCAAAGCTCGTTGAGATGCAAAATATGCAGGATTATGTGATTGAAAGTATTGGAAGATGATATGCGTTTAAATGTTTATCAGGAGCATTATTCTTAGGTGATTTTGTGAGCGTTATTGAAGGAGTGAATTATTATCTAAACAACAAACATCTTCCTGTAAAGGAACGCGTCGGCCTTTCAACTGCATTGCTGGTTGCAGGAGCGGCAGCTTATGTCAGTTATCTTGCGGATGTTATGATAGAAGGCGCTGAAGATTCTTACAAGGGATTGAAGAGCAAATTAAAAATCTGATTTTACATAATTTAGGAAGTGATTTTATGAATGAGAAGATAAAATATTCGCTTACACCCAGAAAGCTTGAGATTCCAGTCTATATAGCAGGTGGTATGTTGGGCGGAGCAACCGGAGGAATTGACGGCGCGGTTGTTGTAGCTGTAGGAGTATATGCTCTTTCTAGCCTTGGAAAAGCATTGTATATTCTTTAATTTACTTGAAGCTTCTTTCCAATCCGAACATGTGCGCTGCCTGCGCATCCAACGGATACAAATTCTGTTTCTTCCCGATAAGCTTATCAACGCTTGTGACTTTCTGCGTGGCACTCAACATCTGCAACTCCTCCTTTATCGCTTCAACATAATTCACGACTCCTTCGGCTTTCGCAACGTTGGCTGCAATCAAAAACGGGCGGCCCATGCTCGCGCCGTTCGCGCCGAGCATCATTGCCTTCCCGATATCCAGGCCGTTGTTGTATCCGCCCGCGAGAAGAACGTCAAATTTTGGCTTCTCCTCGAGCATTGAGAATATTGTCGCGGAAGGCACGGACATCTCGTTCATTATCAGCCAAGGGCTCATTCCTGTTCCCCCGCCAAAGCCGTCTATCGTCAAACATTCTATTTTTATTCCCTGCTCCTTCCTCAAACTTTGCAGAGTTGAAATCAATTTCAGTATGCCGGTTCCCATTCCCGTCTTTACCCAAATCGGCAAATCAAGTTTCGAGTATTTCATTATATTTTTCTTCAGCTGCTCGTCTGAAAGCGAGCCGGGCTGCACATGCCTCTGGTATGTCCCGTCCTTGTTCTTGATTACAATATAGCCGAGTTTCCTGTATTTTTCAGCATGCTCATCGCTCTCGAACTTTATCTCGCCGCCGAGCCCCTGCTTCGCGCCCTGCCCGATTTTCACTTCAATCGCGTGCGCCCCCAACGCGGCGCCTTTCTCGAACACGCCCTGTTTTATGTCCTCGCCGTTTCCCTGCACAATCATTGCCCCGTATTTTTTGTAATTGTCAAGAAAAGGCTGAATCCTCTCTTTCAGCCCGGCTTCGCCGTAAGTTGCCAGAACATTCTCGCCGATGACAACTCCTATTCCCGCTCTTGCAGCGCCCTCGGCAAGCGCCGCGCCGCGCAAGTGCGCAACTTTTGTAGAGCCCATTGCAGCAACGGAAATCGGAACGGAGAATTTGAAGGAGCCGATTTTCATCTCTGTTGAGACATTTTTAAAAATTATTGAGTCGCCGTAAAGCTCCGGAAGAATCTGGATGTCCTCTATGTTGGGAAGCCTTTTCTCGCCGCCGAACTGCGCAACCCCGAAAGGGTCCGGAAAAACGGTTCTTCCTGTTTTTGCTTTCAACCCGATTTCGCAGTTTCCGTCCATCGTGCACATGGAGCATATTCCCCCCTGGGAAGCGTGCTCTTCGAATGTAAGTTTTGTCTTTGTCGCAATGTCAGCGTTTTGGTGCCTCCTCAATGCCTTTTCGGAATACATAGAATCACCTTGAAATCTTAATTTTTCGCAGAAAGAGTTTGTCAGCAGTTTATTTATAGTTTTTTCTGCAGAAACAGATTGCGGCTTTTGCCTGGCAAACGTAAATAAAAAATAAAAAAAATAAAATAAAAAATTCACATATTATCAGTATTCTTCCTCGCCGCTTTCGTCTTCGCCAAACAAGTTCTCGGCCTCTCCTACCTTGGCTAATTCTTCCTTTGGCTCCTCAACTTCTTTCTTGATATTTTCCTGCTTGAACTTTTCCTGTTTTACAACCTTAGCTTTTCTTGCCATAAAACACACCTCTTTGGTTTAGAAACGGTTTTAAACGCGCTTTCACACATATGCAAAACCGGTCCTTTGAATGGCAACAGTTACATACTATATATATTTAAAGCTTAGCCCGGGCCTCTTTTCGCTCCGATTAAATGGTGTTAAAATTGTTCTGAAATATTTTTGCTTGAAATAATAGGGAATTCGTGTTGTACTCCCTGTTTTTAAGCTTTACCGGCGATACTCATATAACCTGCCCTCGTGCAGCTATAGGTTATGCTTGTTAAAGGTGTTTTTATGAAAAACCCGTTCAAAAGGATGTTCCTGATAGATGCGGAAGACCTCATAGACAGCGCGCTCGCGGAAGCTTCGAAGAAAGCGGAGCTTGCAACAGTCGAGGGGGACATGATTGACAAGGCGAAACAAAAAGAAGGAATAAGAATAAAGACAATCGGCACAATAATTCCCGAGCAGATAAAAAAGGAGGCTGACTCGTTTCCCGACATGGCGAAAATCCCGAAAATCTATGTTGAACTGATGGAAGTATACATGAAGCGCGAGAGCCTAGAAAAAAACATTTCTTACCTGAATTGGATTTCAAAAAAAATAAAACAGACGCAAATGGACTATCTGCGCGAGATAAGATATACAAGGCACACGCAGGATGCCAGAAAACTGAGAAAGGAGTTTTACGGCAGGGCCACTTCCTTCCTGCGCAGGTCAAAGAAAATATTCTCCGATTTGCTTGATCTTCGCTATTTGAAAAGGCTTCCTGACTTGCAGGAAATGCCGACGATAGTAATAGCAGGAATGCCGAACGCGGGAAAGACTTCCCTTCTTTATCGGTTAACGGGAAGCAAGCCCGAGATAGAGTCGTATGCTTTCACAACGAAGGAACTGATGGCGGGATATTTTGAAAGCGGGGCTTTCATGAACATACAAATTATTGACACGCCGGGACTGCTTGACCGCCCGCTGGAAAAGCGCAATAAAATAGAAATGCAGGCTGTGGCGGTTTTGAAAGTGATAGCGGATTTTATTGTCTATGTTTTTGACCTGAGCGAGATTTCCGGACCGCTGGAAAAGCAGGTCTCGCTGTACGAGCATATTAAAAAAGAATTCAAAAAGCCCGTGATAGCGGTGGCAAACAAGACGGATATTATAGGGATAAAAGATCTTGGCGAATTGGAGAAGCTGGCAAAGGAAAAGCTGCTTCCGATATCATGCGAGACGGAAGCAGGGATAAAAGAATTGAAAAACCTTTTGGAGGAAAAGACGAAGGAGAAAAAAATAGTGAATAAATATTTCAAATGATAGAAAGAAAATAAATATGTCAGTGATATCATGCAAAATTTCGGTTATAAGAAACTTGCCAAATACTATGACAGGATTTATGCAAAAAAAGATTACATTTCCGAAGCGCTGTTTGTCAAGAAATTGCTGGAAATGAACGGCGCGAAAACAGTTCTCGATGTCGGCTGCGGAACAGGAAGTCATCTGGCAATGTTGGAGAAATACGGGTTTGAATGCACGGGAATTGATATAAACAAGGAAATGCTGGATGTTGCAAAACAGAAAGTAAAAGCAGAATTAATACAAGCGGATATGAAAAGCTTCGAACTAAAGAAAAAATATGACGCCGTCATTTGCATGTATGCCACTTTCAATCATAACTTAAAGCTGGAAGACGCGAGGAAAACGCTGTCTTGTTTTAGGAATCATTTGAACGATGAAGG
>JAVHRC010000006.1:0-6074 GCA_036171435.1 Candidatus Aenigmatarchaeota archaeon | reverse complement strand
CTGTCAATAAGCTCAAACTCTAGCATAAGGTTCACCAAAACCGTTGCCGAAAAAGTTTCGCTTTTTCGAGCATAATCTAATTTAAATCTCTTTCTTTAAAAAAGCATTTATTTCGGCTTTTCTATTTAGATATATGAAAAAAATCATTCTTTTCCTTCTGGCAGCCGTTTTTGTAGCAGGGTTTTTTATCCAGCCCGCGTCAGCAATAAATAACCCGTCTTGGTCAGCAAATTCCACAAAACTTCCAAGTCCGCAGACATATAACACGGGAACAACATACGGCTTCCAGATAAACTGGATTGATGCGGATGGAAACTTCGCAAACGCGACATTCCAGCTCGGAAGGCCGAACGGAGTTTTAACAAACTATACAATCATTACTTCGCCCGCGGTTTATAGATGGAACTATACAAATTATAATAATTGGAGTTACCGCAAGACAATAATAATAAACGGCTCAACTTCTTTGCTGAACGATTATCAGGTTAACATTTCTATAAATTCCACTGGAATGGGCTCCAACTTCAACTGGAGCACTTACGGGAACGACACGAGATTCACGTGGCTCAACTCATCAAACGGCCTGGAGCAGAACGTTTCCTTCTGGATTGAAACTTGGACATATTCAGGTTCGCTCGGCAGCGCTTCAATCTGGGTGAAGGTGCCGAATATAACTGCGTCGACGGTTGCAAACACGACGATTTATATGTATTATGGAAATCCTTCCGCAACTTACAACAATTCGCTTGGCGGGAATAATACGTTTTTGTTTTTTGACGATATCGAATCGGGCAGTATCGATGGGAATAAATGGGATATCAAACAAGCTTATGGTTCCACCGGTATCAGGACCGATGATAAATACGGGGCTTATGGTCTTGGGACGGACAACGGTCCCGGCCAGGGCTGCTGTTATCCTACTACCTGGTATTTCGACCACAATCATTTCCTTATGAAATTGCCGGACGGCAGCGGCGTGCAATATCTCGCGTCTTTTAAGGCAAAACGCTGGAAATCAACTACTTATCAGTCTACAGGCGGTCTTGGTTTCGGTACGGACCTTTATAATATCTTTGATCTGCCGTTCGATAATGTATGGAGAAATTACGATGTGATATTGAAAAGAACAAACGGTACCAATCTTAACTATATAATATCCCAGGACGGTGTCTGGTCCGCTCCGGGGGATTATGCCTTTACGCAAGCGGCAATATTTATATTCGGGGTTCAGACGGGGCATGTGGGACCTTCGGATAATTCCGTGTATTCCAGAGGCGATGATTTCCGCGTGCGCAAATACGCCTCCCCCGAGCCGAATGTGCTTTCCATCGGAGAGCAGATAACAAACTACATCAACTTCACGCAGGACCAGTTAGGCATGGCAGGAACATATAACATAACATGGTTCGGAATCGACACTTTAGGAAATCAGAATGCGTCCGACACTGTGAACTACATCATAGACTTTCCAAGATGCTCTTCCAATTCAACTTCTTGCGTTTCACAAGCGTATCCGTTCTCGGGCTGGGTTTTTGACACGGGTGCGGGAACTCTTTCGGGAGGCGGGAACATAAAGATGCAGGTGAAAGAAACTGGTGATGTTTTTGCAACGACTTTCAGCGGCGGTTATTTTTCAATCAATCCAAGTTTCTGCCTTGTTCCCGGAAAAATATACAGCTTTGTTTTGCAGGCTGAAAGCGGCGGCAATATCGCTTATATCACCTACAAAAGGGCTGCAAAAACAGGCGTGTCGCAAAACGTCAGCTGCACAGCTTCGCAGCAGTTCTGCTCCTTCCAGAACTATCCTGTCTCGGGATTGGTACTGGACTCGTCAACAGGCTCGCTTATCCAGAACGGCACAGCAAAGATTTCGGTGGACAGGACGGGAGACACGTATGCCGCGAATTTCACAAACGGCTACTTTTCAACAACCCCGCAATTCTGCCTGACTCCAGGCGCGGAATATAATTTCCTGCTCTCGATAGAAGGCGGAAACAGGCAGGGGCTTATGACTTACAGAAAAACAGGAAAATCCTGAGGCGGTATGATGAATAAAAACAAAACAGCGCAAGACAAGAATGCTTCACACAAGAAGGGGCAATCAATACTGATATCACATGCAGCCTTTCTTGCCGTCGGAGTGACCGCGCTTATTATCATATCCTCGATGATATGGAGCGTTCACGACAGCATATTAAAAGAGGAGACAAGAAAGGATTTGTCCAGGGCTTCCGAAACCGTTGCGAACGAGATTGTAAAACTTTATACGCTGAAAAACTCTCCCGCAAAGCCCGATGCAAACAAATCCATGCTTCTCGGGGAATCTTCCATAAACTTGCAGCAGAAAGCAGGCGGAAAACAGTATACAATAGAGCTTTTGAGCTCGGGCCAGATAATAATTTCAAACATGAGCGAAGGCAATATCACAAAATATGCGTCGCAGATAACGGCATCCGTGCCCGGCATGATGCAGGTGAATTACACGCTTTATAATATGGATTCAAGAATGCAGGGCTACGGGTTCGGCGACGCGCCGATTGTGCTAAGATATTACAGGCTGAATTACAACGGCACCATAGAAGACAGGATTGTACTCAACGGCGGATTGGCAATATCCGGGGAGAACATAGGTTAGAATTTTATACTACCTATCCAATTAATAAAGCATGATAACCCGGAAAAAAGGAGTGAACCAGATTGATTTCGCGATGGCAATATCCGTGATGATTGTTGTAATAGCCTTCTCAATATCCTACGTGACGTCCTACTATTCCCGCGCTTCTCCAGACGACAAGACTTCGGAATTGCAAGCCAGCTCTTCCGGGATTGGGAAAATTCTTTTTGAATCGCCGGGCATTCCGCAAAACTGGGAGAACAGCAACTATATGCCGGTTCGCGTTGGCCTGAAAACGGATTTTGCAAGGATTTCTATGGCGGCCGCGGAAAAGGGGGGAGTGAACCACAGCTTTGAGGAGGCTGACGTGCATGTTGTTTTTGATGCGGCTTGCGCCAACAAGACATACAACAACAGCGTCCGCGTTTATGACCAGTTCATGGGCGAGACAAATTTCAGGATTTACAATTACACGGAATGCGCAGCAAACTCCGGCTTTCTCCGCGAGGCGAACATAAACTTCCTTTTCAACATGACGGGAAACAAATCAAGCATTTTCTGGATTTATTACACTAACAACACTGCGACTCAGAAAAAAACAGTTTACAACTTTTCCTATGATTCCTCGCTTGTCGGATATTGGAAGCTTGAATCTGTTAACTCAACAAACTACACGCTTGATTCAACACAAAATAAAAATGATGGCAAACTTTATAATTATTCCTGCAATCCCGCGACCTGCAATCTCACCGCGGGGCAGATTAATTCCGGGTTGCAGTTTGACGGCGCGGATGATTATGTTGATATTTCGAGTGTTTCAGGACTCGTTGCAAGTGGTTCATATACAGTTTCAATGTGGGTTAACCTTGCTGACCTCCTTGGGAGGACATTCATTCATTTAGGAGACGCAGCGAGTACGAACGATTTTGAATTATCATTCCTCCAGAGTACGAATAAATTCTATTTTAGTAAATATGCTTCCGGTTGGATTGCTGTAAATTCGGTAACTCTTGGGCAATCGGACGTATGGTATCATCTTGTTGGTGTCTTAAACACATCTTCAGGAATGTATCTGTATGTGAACGGTGTCTTGGAAGATATGAACCCGTCCACTACACGAGGAGCGGTAGCTTCCCAGATCACACGCCTTGGGATAGGATATAATAGTATATATTATCATCATGGGATGATCGACGAGGTAAGAATATACAACCGCTCGCTTTCTGCGGACGAGATAAAAGCATTATACAATTACACAAGCACCAAGTATGTGGTTTCTTCCAATACTATTCCCGTTGTCACGGATAAAAAAATAAGCGCACTGCAGAACCTTTCCTATGATGATGTAAAAAGCTCGCTTGACATGAAAAAGAATTTCAACATCACCGCCTGCGAATACAGCTTCGGCAGGCACATCCCCGACATTGTAAACGTAATATCCTCGTCCTATCCGATCATGCTGATAAACTCAACAGGCTCCGTAAAGGCTTGCCTAGCAAGCGTGAACGTGTGGTAGGCAATACGATTGAAAATGAAATAAAAAAAGCCGAAAGGGAAATTAAAGCCGCCGCAAAAAGAAATACTTGTTCCAAATATTTGAACCGAAACACAAAAGCGAAAAATAAAAATTAAAGATAAAACAAATATAAAAATCGATAAAATGTTGATGGTTATGAAAGGAGTTATGTACACTTTGGAGGCTATGATAGCAGCGCTTTTGATAATGTCAACTATCGTTTCAATCTATTCCTTTCCAAAGCAGCAGGAAACGCTTGACACAATCATAATAAAAGAGAAGGGATATTCCTGCCTGAAGGACATTGACAACCGCGGCTTGCTGAGATATTATGCGTTTTCAAACGACTCCGCGAGCATAAGAACATATTTTCGGGACTGCCTTCCGAAATCGCTGAACTTTTCTACGAATTTTTGCCAGTCATGCGCGTCCGACATCCCGAGAAACAAGACGATTGTCTCATTAAACTATCTTATTGCCGGGGAAGGGACGCTGTTCCAGCCAACAAGCGCCAATCTGTTTTTGTGGTCGATGATATGAAAAAGCAAAAAGGACAGATTTTCCTTATAATAGGCATATTCGTGCTGCTTGTATTGATATTGCTCAAGACGGAAACGTCGCAGACGGACAAGCACACATTTTATGCGGGACTTAACTGGAAAATCTTGTTTGATAATATTGGGAACGAGTACCAAAAAACAGCGGACATATCCCTGTCGCAGGAAAAAACAGAAGGGAACCTTGAAAGGAATCTTAACAACTTTTCAAACTTTTCGCTTGATTCCCTGAACCAGAAGGGATATTTCATGAGCGTTTTCTATTCCCTTGCGTTTGTAAACGCCTCCAACATAACAGTGGCTGTCGGAAACTTTCAGGGCGGAACCGCCGCGAACATCAGCATTAACGTAAGCACGGGCTGGAGCTATTTCATATCCTCCCTTTCTGACGGGCAGTCAATTTCCGGCGCGTTTCCGCCAGCGGACAAGTTCAACATAACAGTCAGCTATTATCTCAACGGAACCGCGAAATCGCTGACTTATTTTGCAGACAACAACATCACGGCTTCTTTTTATGTTGCGTTAAGGCTGCGCCAGGCTGAATCGTTTGCGGACGACACCCTGATATTCAACAAGACTGCCAATTAGCTTTTAATCTCAAATAAGAAGAGAAAATGAACGCAAACGGGATATCATAAAAACTTTTATATATCAATAAATTTAATACTTTTTTGATTAATTATGAAAAAAGCGATATCGCCGCTGATAGCCACCGTCCTTCTGATAGCTTTTACAATAGCCGTTGCGACAATAGTGTTCGGCTGGGGGACTGGTTTTGTAAACATTATTTCCAATCCTATTACAGACAAGGGGCCAAATACTGTGCAATGTTTTTCCGCGAACCTGGATGTGAAGAAGTCGGACGTGACTTACAACTTTTCAGGCGTTTTAAGCACGTTGAATGTTTCCATGTATAACAACGGACAGGAGGACTTGTACAATTTCTCATTGGGCATAATCACAAACAACGGGGTTTACACGTTCAATCCGACAAACCAGTATAACGCGTCTTCACCTTTGGCAAAAGGCACGGGAACGCGCCTTAATGCTGTAAACGCATCATCCGGCGCGCCATCAGGCGGGGAAACCTTTACCAAGCTTAGGATAACAGCAATCTGCAGAAAGTCTGACAGAAGAAGCTTTGAAGTGGACATGACCTAACAGCTGAATAGTTTATATTAAAGTTTCTGCATCTATTTTGCATGATAATACAAAGGCAAAAGGCAATCTCTGCAATAATCGTCACAATAATGCTACTTGTAATTTCCACATCCCTTATCGGAGTGTTCTATGTTTTCTCATCCACTATCACAAGTTCTGCAACTTCTTCAGGCGGCCAGCAGGCTTCGCAACTGACTTCGCAGCTTGCAATGTGCATGAGAATCGA
>JAVHRC010000005.1:0-1394 GCA_036171435.1 Candidatus Aenigmatarchaeota archaeon | reverse complement strand
CCACAGAAGCTGATGAACAAGGTCTAGCCGATTACTGTGCTGGTTATCTTGATTCGCTGGCAAAACTACGTTGGAAGCTTGTAGCTATTATAAAATGAGAACTTTTAAAGAATATTTAGGTGAGGGTGTTTCATCCTCTTCAAAAGATTACTATCAATTCGCTCACGGTAAGCAACCAAAGGGCAAAGGTTCGTGGTTATTTTCTACCGTACATCCATCTAAACACAGCATGGAAAAAGATGATGTGTTTAGTCATTCCGGCTCATTTTCTGAAGCGCAGAGAGCCGCAATTTCTCATTATAAGATGAGAGACCATAAGGGCGAAGTACACGTACTAACATGAAAACCTTTCTAGAATATTTAGCCGAGGCTCAAGAAGAGACCGATTCTGGCAACATTCATACTAGAGATCTTGGGAAACATCTTTCTCCGGGTGAAATTAAAAGTATTCAAAAGCATCCATTCTTCAACACATATGTTTCTGGCCATGCCCCGGGTGGTTCGATTGCAGCACGTGTAATCAAAGATCGTAATGGATTCAAGAAAGTATATCTTGGAAATTCCGATGTACTTGATACTAAATATGGTAAGATCAGACGCATGGTCCAATTCGACATGAAATACTCTGGTAGATCCGTAGATAACGCCCATCTGCTCCATAACGTTGATGATGCCCACCACACGTTTGGAAATAAGAATATCAAATGGGACCATATTAAATCATATAAGAATTACTAGGAAACTAAAAATGGCTGAACATAAAATTGGATCTATGGTAAAAGTACGCTTAGGCGGTCAATGGCACCCCGCACAAGTCACAGATGGTCCCCACAAATTATCTGAACACATTGAAGCTAAACTTAAAGTTGGTAGCAAGACAATGAAGACGAGATTCGA
Organism: Candidatus Aenigmatarchaeota archaeon; assembly: GCA_036171435.1. Lineage (GTDB taxonomy): Archaea > Aenigmatarchaeota > Aenigmatarchaeia > Aenigmatarchaeales > DAIDAN01 > DAIDAN01. The sequence continues at coordinate 497 of JAVHRC010000005.1, read as the reverse complement.
TCCAAAAACAGAAGTAAAACCGATTGCAGAAGAAGCTGAATCTGTTGATGAAATGGGATATGGCCGGGCCCGCCAGGCAGATTATGATTTTGCAGATTCTGTTCCTGCGCAAAAACAAGTAACAAAGAAATTCCTGCTTAAAACTAAAGCAGGTAAACTTGTTTCTACTCATTCCAATGCATTAGATGCAGTAAGAGCTAGAAATAAAATTGGTGATCATAATACACATTCTATCATCAAAGAAATGGTAGAAGTTGACGGAAGTTCGTTGGATGATTTAACTAAAGCTTATGTTGAACATAGAGAACAAGAAAGAAAATTTACTAAAAGTAGGAATAAAACTAAGGCTGCTTTACATCGTAAGATGGCATATGATATTAATTCTAAAATTATGTCCCACAAAGATTATAAATTAGATCTTGAAGGTGATCCATATGAATATCAAAAGAATGGTGCTTTATCTATGAAACATGATACTAGATTCAACGAAGAAGTTG
>JAVHRC010000004.1:0-1407 GCA_036171435.1 Candidatus Aenigmatarchaeota archaeon | reverse complement strand
TCCTTCACCCTCATTGAACTCCTCATTGTCATGGGCATCCTGGCCATCCTGGGAGTAACAATAATCCTTGTGCTCAACCCGGCTGAATACCTCAGGCAGTCAAGGGACAGCCAGAGAATGGAGGAATTATCCACCATCAACAGGGCTTTGGGCTACTACCAGGCGGACGCTAAAACCTCTTTCGGCAACATAGAAACCGTCTACGTCTCCATTCCCGATTCTTCACCAACCTGCGACAATCTTGGCCTTCCCGAGCTTCCCGGTGACTGGTCCTACCATTGTTCCAATTCCGCCGATTACCGGAAAACCAACGGCGCTGGCTGGATACCCGTTGATTTCACTTCCATATCCTGGGGCGCTCCCATTGAAAAGCTTCCCACAGATCCCATCAATACCGCTTCCACAGGCAACTATTACACATACGTCACCGGAGGCAGCTGGGAACTCACTTCCGAGCTTGAATCCGACAAATACTCCAATGTCTCCGCCAACGACAACGACTCCTTCCCCGGCGTCTACAGCGTCCGGACTTCAGCCAGCCCCCTTACTCCCGGCACCCGGGACAAAGGCCTGGTCGGCTACTGGAAGTTTGACGAAGGTTCAGGCTCAACCGCTTACGATTCATCAGGAAACAACAACAACGGAACCCTCCAGAACAACCCCACCTGGACAACCGGAAAAGTCGGAGATGCGCTGGGTTTTAACGGGAGCAACACTAATGTGCGGTTGCCAAATACGCGAGCTTTGGATCCTAAAATAGGCAACTATACCTGGTCAGGCTGGTTGAAGTTTGGAGGATTTACCGGCGCATACAGGCAAATTTATATGGCGAATGGCGGCGGCGGCGGACCGGGCGTCGGTTTGAATATGATAAGTAATGCTAATGTGGCTTATTTTGAAGTATATGGTTCTTCGGGAGGAAGGCAGACTGCTCCAAGTTTTTCCATAACAAATTATCTGAATGAATGGCACATGTGGACTTTTATATTAACTTCTTCGGATTATAAAGTCAGGATATACGCCGACGGCAATTTGATTAATACGATTCAATGTTCCAATTGGGGGAATATAAGCAGCAATTCTTATCTTTATTTCGGTTCTCATGGCGGATATACTTTTTATTATGACGGATTTATTGACGATGTCCGTGTCTACAACCGCGCTTTATCCAATGTTGAAATTTCCGCGATATATAACGCCACTAAATAATCTGCGGTTGACTTTTTTGTAAAAATAGAGTACTCTATAAACAGAGAACATTTTTACAATTAAATAAAAAAAGAAAGGAGCGCAATTATGAATAACGATGAACCTGCATTTGCAAAAAGCAAAGAACTCAGGGAAATCATTAAAAAGCACGGCTGGGACCTTTATGACGTGACCAATCCCGTGAATGTAAGCTCATGG
>JAVHRC010000003.1:20962-26486 GCA_036171435.1 Candidatus Aenigmatarchaeota archaeon | reverse complement strand
AAGTTAACAGAACCGCGCCGCCGTTAGCTTTATATACTTTGGTATCAACATAAATCTAAATTTAGTATACTCATACACTAAAATGTGGTTATTCTGGAAATTACATTCAGGCTCGCAAAAGCGGAAGATGCGGAAGCGATTTCAAAAATCGTGCAGGAAAATCTTGGCGGGGACTTTGTCAAGAAAATATCGGCTTCGCTTGTAAAAGAAAAGCTGAAAGACAGGAAGGATGTTTTTGTATTGGCTGCCGTTGGCGGCAGGATTGTCGGCGTTTCAAGAGCCAGCTTTGAGGATGAGGATTTGGCTGAGATAAGATGGCTTGCCGTTTCAAAGGACTGCAGGAACAGCGGAATCGGAACGAAGCTCGTGGAAAAGACAATGGAAACATTGAAAGAAAAAGGAAAGAGGAAGGTTACTGCGCGGGTAAAGGCAAACTCGGCAATACCAATAGAGATTTTTTCAAGGCTCGATTTTGAGAAGGAAGGTTATTTCAAAGAGCATTACAGGAAAGGAATTGACATCATACAGTTCGGAAAATTCCTATGATGGTGAAGCATTTGGTAAGGATAGAAATAAGAAAAAAACAGAACGAAACTGCAATCCTGATAAGTTTTGACACGGACTCGGAGAAATTCGAGAGCCTCTCCGAGAGGAACAGGTTTTTCTGGGGTTTACACGGAAGGAAGCAGACCGTAATAAAAAACGAGAAAAGGTACGAATACGAGCACGAGGGGCTGCTTGACGAGATACCGCACATAAAGGTTGACAACTCGGTCTTCATAGTGGCAATGGAGCACATGAAAAGGATGATGGAATTTTTTGACGGGTGGGAGGACAAGGTCAGGGTAAAGACTTTTCCAGTATTGCTTTGCAGGAGCGAGGCAAAGGAATTAAAGAAAGAGAGGATAATTGATATCGAGTGAGGCAGCATTATGACCGTAAATATTTTCGTGCTTGCCGCAGGAGGAAGGCTGGGGAAATACAAGAACAAAATCATGAAAGTTGCGAAAGAATCCGTAGAAATCATAAAAAAGAAAATTCCCATTCCAGACGTTGATATTGTTTTTTATGACAACCCCGAATACACGATTCCGCATCTGGGAATTGGCGGATACACACAAAATGCTAATTTAGTGTTTGTTCCATTGAATGCGAAATTCAAGCAATTTGAAAGAACAATAAATGAAGAGTTATTAGGAACTCTTGCGCATGAGTTGCATCATTGTGTTCGTTGGAAAAATGTGGGTTATGGCAAGACTTTTTTAGAAGTCATGATTTCAGAAGGGTTGGCTGACCATTTTGAGCTTGAGGTAACGAACAAGAAGCCGCAAAAATGGGATACTGCTTTAACTAAAAAACAATTTAGCATTATGAAAAAGAAAGCTCTAAAAGAATTCAACAGCAAAAAGTATAATCACGAAGAATGGTTTTTCGGCTCGAATGGCAGAAAAATTCCGAAATGGGCAGGCTACACAATCGGATTTAAATTGGTTGGCGAGTATCTGAAAAAGAATCCAGACAAGAAACCGTCGCAGCTTTTTGCCGCGAAAGCGAAAGAGTTTGTAAAATAATTTTTAAGTTTGATTGAAAAATCCAAAGAGGTGTTATGATTATGGCTGAGAAACAAATGAAATTGCGCGTTGGGGAATTGACGGACAGGGACGACTTTGGCAGAGGGATAGCGAGAATCGATTCCAGGATGATGCAGCAGATAGGGGTGAAGGAAGGTGAAATAATAGAGATAGAAGGCACGCGAAAATCCGCGGCAGTCGCAATTCGCGCATATCCGGTTGATATAGGAATGCCTTTCATAAGGATAGACGGGCTTGTGAGAAAGAATTGCGGAACGGGAATAGGAGAAACCATAATAATAAGAAAGGCGTCAGTGAAGGAAGGCAGGCACGTGGTTTTCACTCCCGCAGAAAGGGGCGTTACTGTTTTTACCTCGCCTAATCTTCTCAAGCAAAATCTTTACATGAGGCCCATGAGCAAGGGCGACATAGTTGCCGCGATACCCGCTTTCAGAAGGTCTTCCGAGGCGGACGATGACTTCGGGGAAGAGCCAATGGAAGTCATGGATATCTTCAAGGAATTCTTTAACCTCCCGCACGAGGTTTTCTTTCCCTTCGGGACGGACGTGAAGCTGATAGTTGTCGAAAGCGAGCCTTCGGGAACAATACAGATAACGGACAACACGCGCGTCGAGCTATTGAACGAAGTTGACAGGAGAAAGATTCCTGGGTTCACGCCCGCGGAGATGAGAGGCATTCACGAGGAAGCCAAGGAAGTAAAGGAAATAAGGCAAGTGCCGCTCGTGACTTACGAAGATATCGGCGGAATACAAGACGCTGTTAAAAAAGTTCGCGAGATGATTGAGCTTCCGCTGCGCCATCCTGAATTATTCGAGAGGCTCGGAGTTGAGCCGCCGAAAGGAGTTTTGCTTTACGGCCCTCCGGGAACAGGAAAAACACTTTTGGCAAAAGCTGTTGCCAACGAGGCCGGAGCGCATTTCATAAGTCTGGCTGGACCGGAAATAATGTCAAAGTGGTATGGCCAGTCCGAGGAAAATTTGAGAAAAGTTTTCGAGGAAGCGCAGAAAAACGCGCCAGCGATAATTTTTATTGACGAGATAGACGCGATTGCGCCGAAAAGGGAGGAAGTTACGGGAGAGGTTGAGCGCCGCGTTGTGTCGCAATTATTGACACTGATGGACGGGCTGAAGTCAAGAGGCAAGGTGATAGTTCTCGCAGCAACGAACAGGCCGAACGCGCTTGACGAGGCTTTGAGAAGGCCGGGCAGGTTTGACCGCGAGATTGACATAGGAGTGCCTGACAAAAACGGAAGAAAGGAGATTCTGAAAATCCACACAAGGAATATGCCGCTCTCGGAGGATGTTAATCTCGACGAACTTTCGGAAAAGACTTACGGTTACGTTGGCGCTGACTTGGCTGCGCTCGCAAGGGAAGCCGCGATGTCCGTCATCAGGAGAAACATGGAGGAGATAAAACTAAAGGAGGAATATTTGCCGAAGATAACGGAGGTATCAAAAGAGTACAACATAAGGAACCAGAAAGAACTGCTGAACGCGATAAAAACGGTTACCGAGAAATTGCAGAAGGCCGAGAAGGATGCGGGAAAGGCAAAATCTTTGTTTGCAAAAAAACCTTCAATGAAAGAGGAGGAAGAAAACGGGGAGCAGACCGAGACAAAAAAACTTTCCGAGACATTGAATGCGCTCGAAATAATAAAAAGGCTTTATGTGAGCATGAACGATTTCAACAACGCCTTCCTTTTTGTGCAGCCTTCCGCGATGCGCGAGATAATGATAGAAGTGCCGAAAGTAAAATGGAGCGATGTCGGCGGATTGGACGAGGTGAAAAATGCGCTTAAAGAAGCCGTGGAGTGGCCGCTCCATAATGCGGATAGCTTCAAGAGGCTTGGCATAAAACCTGCGCGCGGAATAATGCTTTACGGCCCGCCAGGCTGCGGCAAAACTTATATTGTAAAGGCCGTGGCGAACGAGGCTGGAGTGAATTTCATCGCAGTCAAGGGGCCCGAGATAATGAGCAAATGGGTTGGCGAAAGCGAGGAGAACATCCGCAAGATATTCAGGAAGGCGAAGCAGGTCTCGCCCGCGATAATATTTTTCGACGAGATGGATGCAATCGCGCCGAGAAGGGGACAGGAGACGGGGAACCGCGTAAGCGAGCAGATTGTTTCGCAAATACTGACGGAGATGTCTGGCATCGAGGACATAGAAGGCGTTGCTGTTATTGCCGCGACTAACAGGCCTGATATAATAGACCCAGCGCTGCTGCGGCCGGGAAGGTTTGACAAACTGATTTACGTTCCTGCGCCGGACGAGGAAACAAGAAAGAAAATATTCGAGATTCACACAAGAAACATGCCGATAAAATGGGAAAGCGCGGAGAAGGGAAAGAAAGCTGAAGGTTATCTGAAGTTTTCGATGAACAAGAACGCAGCTGATAAAAGCGAGGCTGACGTAAAAAATAAGTTCATTGATAATCTGGCTGAAAAAACCGAAGGCTACAGCGGCGCGGACATAGAAGCCGTGGTGCGCGAGGCAGCGCTCGAGGCGATGCGCGAGAACATGAATGCGAAAGAGGTTAATTCAAAACACTTCGAGGAAGCGCTGAAAAAAATAAAGCCTTCGATAACAAAGGACATGTTTGTCCGGTACCAGAAAGCCGTCGAAGACCTGAAGAAAACAAAGCTCGAGGAGGATGATAAGTCGAGGTATATCGGATGAGCCTTTAATTCAAAAGTAAAAAAATTAATTCAAACAAAACCAAAAATTAGCTAAATAAAAAACAGGTGATTTAAAATGGCAATACAGCAAATGAAAGAAAAGATGAACGTGTCCGTGGACCACAGCGAGCCGGGATTTTTCTCGGACAACGTGGCGGTTTCGCACACACCGGTAAAATTCGTGGTAGATTTCTCGCAGATTACACCGCGTTTCGATTCCGTGGGCGGACAGCGCCAGCAATCGCTCGCGATAAAGCACAAGACAATTATTCTTGATCCGCAGGTTGCAAAGGATTTCATGAACGTGCTGAAGGAGAATCTCGGCAAATACGAGAAGAATTTCGGCGCGATAAAACTGCCGAAAGTGGAGAAGCAGAAAAATGTCAAGATTGACAAATCCGTCACGGAGGCTGACGCGAGCAGCAGGTACATCGGGTAAGCCCTTTTCTTTTCAAAGAGGCACGGAAGCAAAGCTTCCGGCTCCGCCGAAAAGCGGAGCTTTTCGTGCGAAAGCGCTTGCGGAAAAGAAATAACTATTTCGATGCTTCCGCGAGCCGTTTTCGTTTTTCTTCCAATATTTCTTTCATGGTTCTTCCTTTTTTTGCTTCTTTTATTTTTCCGCCGGCTTCTTTAAGTTTTCCCCCATTTACACCACATTCGAAGCAATAATCTAATGCTGCTTTACCGAACGAACAGATAATATAGCCTTTTTCAAAAATTTCTTCCCTTCCTCTGTCTTTGTATTTTATATCTTCTGGTAAGATAACAGGTTGGCAAGCAGAAAGAATATCTGGATCCAAAAAACTTTCCAGATATTTTCTAAAATTAGCAGCAGAATCAAATCTCTTCATATCACAACTCCTTTAAGAAACTTTACACAACCCTTCTCGCAAGCGCAACGTCCTCGCGCTTCACGGTCTTGCGGCCAGCATGCTTTGCGAGCTTCACGCTCTCGGAGGCAATACGCATACCTACTTCCATCAATACTTCTGAAAGCGCCTTTGCAGCGTCGTCTCCAACGCGTTCCGCGCCCGCCTTCTTGAAGATGTCAGCCATCGGCGCCGCAGCGATTATTGTTCTTTTTCTTGGCATAAGGTCACCAGAATTATCTATCAAATGTATTGGCGGCAAAACTTTAAATAGCCCGCTTTCATCCCTCTCGGATGTTTGCAGCCTTCCTGTCAGAATGCGATTCTGTTGCGCGGCTTATAAGTTTTGTGAACCTCGGGTTCGTTTCTTCCGCCTTTTGCAGCCG
>JAVHRC010000003.1:19327-20862 GCA_036171435.1 Candidatus Aenigmatarchaeota archaeon | reverse complement strand
ACTCTCCGCGGAAATGGCCTGCCCGAAAGCTTCGCCGTACTTGCCGTCGTTGAAAGCCTGCTCGGATTTGTTCAAGTGCGATTCCGCATTTTGGAGGAGCTTATTTGCCGTAGAGTTGGTGATGTTCAGGCTCGCCAGCTTTTGCGCGGCTTCATTCACCTGCTCCCTTGCATCGTCAATCTGCTCCTGCGCCTTCTCCCTGTCTATTCCCGTCTTTTCCGCGATGTCGCCTTTCAGCTCCGTCTCGTTCTCTATCTCGACCTCTTCGGATATTTTGCCTTTCAGCTCGCCCGCCTTTTCAAGGAACCTTTCCGCGAACCCTGCAGGAACCTGCCGGGTTATTGTCCGGTTGCCGATTGTGATGGTGATATTCACAAGCCCCGCATCCGAATGCTCCTGCGAGATTTGTCCCTGCTTCTCAAGCGTTTTTTCTATCGCGTCCATTATTGCGGATTTCGCGCTGTCCGGAACCTTGCCGTAAACGTTCTGCAAAACAAGGATGTGCCTGTAAGTGCCGTTTCCCACAATATCCGCGAGTTCGGTCGTGTTCCTTCCGGAAGCGGAAAGCCTTTCCTTGTCGCTTGCAGCCTCGTTCAAATCATCCTCATATTCGTTAAGCGCGTTGCCGGCGAGCTGCGTCTTGTTAAGGCTTGCCATCGCGTCCGCTTCCATCAGGCGGAGCTGTGCCAGTCTATATTTCAGCTTCGTCTTTTCAATCTGGTCAAATGTAAAAAAAGACTGGATGCCTTCCCCGAATCTTTTCAACCCGTAGAACGGCGAGTCAGGAAGCGTGCCCGCGCTTTCGCCGATTATGGTTTCGCCGGTTGCGTTTCCCGTTTCCGCGGTCTGCGCAAAAACCGCCGGCGCCATGCCTATCGCAAAAACGCCGAATACGAACAGAACGAAAAGTTTTTTCATGATTGTCGCCGGAACCGATTAATTACCGAAAATAATATTGATTGTCCTCTTATATAAGTTTTTTATCCCTGTCCGTCTTGATATTCCTCCCTGATGCCCCATTCCTCGTAGCAGTTTTCCGGAAGCTCCTGCACGAATATCGAGTCCTTGAGAATCTGGTTTCCGCCCCAGAAAGTGAAGTCCTCCATCGGCACCGTGAGATAGAGCTCCTTCTTGCACCTGCTGCAAGCCACGTAAAACAGCCTTCTCTCCTCCTCCAAAGTGCCGTCCGCATAAACCCTCGAGAGCGGGAAGCGATCCTCAGCAACGCTTATCACGAAAACAGCCTTCCATTCCAACCCTTTTGCTTGGTGAATTGTGGATAGCATAAGTTTTTCCTCTTCTCCGCCGTTCTCATCGCCCCTGCCGATGTCAGCGTCAAGAATTATGTCGTCCAGAAAGCTGTTTATGTTCTGGTACTGGTCCGCCAGGTTGATGAATTGTTTGACATCAAGCATCCTGTCTCTCGCGTTCGGATATTTTTCCTGTAGGTAATCGCGGTAGAATTCCTCAAAGAAAATATTTATTATCTCGCTCGGAAATTTTATTGTTATTCTTTTTGCAATGTTTCTGAGCTG
>JAVHRC010000003.1:5384-19227 GCA_036171435.1 Candidatus Aenigmatarchaeota archaeon | reverse complement strand
ACGCCTATCTCGTTGTAAGGAACGCCTTCGTCTCTCAGCTCAAGAATTCTTTGGCACACGAACTCCGCCTCCTGCTTTGAATCCTTGCATCTTACGAGAATGGGCTTGCTTCCGGATTTGTTCGCGGCTTTCAGCGTTTTTTCAAACTGGCTTTTGTTGTGTTTTATGCTTTGGTTCACAAAGTTCATTATCTCGGGCGTACTCCTGTAGTTCGTCTCAAGCCTGAACTCCCTGAATCCGCTGTTTCCCTGTTTCCCGTAATGCTCAGGAAAATCAAGAATGTTCCTGACCTCCGCAGCCCTGAAAGAATAGATGCTCTGGCAGTCGTCGCCAACTGCCATTATGTTGTTCTTGTCCGTGAGTTTTTTTATTATCCCGAACTGGAGCTTGTTCGTGTCCTGGAACTCGTCGACGAGAATGTATTTGAACTGACTGGCGTATTTTTCCCTTATTGAATCGTTGTCAAGAAGCTTTCCCCAATTAAAAAGCAAGTCGTCAAAATCCATCATTCCCGTTCTTCTTTTCCTGTCCTCGTAGATTTCGCTTATCCTTTTTATTTCATTCGCGAACTTCGAGAAATGCTCATACTTGTTTTTTATGCAATCGGTTATCGGGCCTGCCGAGTTTTTTGCAAAACCTATTATCGAGAAAACTATGTTCGGGCTCGGAAAGTGCTTGTCTTTCTTTATGCCCGCTATAATGTCCTTTATCAGCTGGATGCTGTCCTCGTTGTCTATTATGGAAAAATTGTTGTCAAAGCCGATAAGGTCGGAATGCTTTCTCAGAATCATATTTCCTATGTGGTGGAATGTGCCGCCCATGAGACCTTTCGGATAATAGCCGAGCAGTTCTTCAATCCTGCTTAACATGTTTTTCGCTGCCTTGTTCGTGAAAGTCAGCAAGAGAATGTTTTCCGGATTCACTCCGCTTTCCAGAAGGTATGCAACCCTGTAAACAAGAACCCGCGTCTTTCCGGAGCCCGGACCCGCAAGCACAAGCGCTGCGCCGTCGCCGTTTTTGACAACATCAAGCTGCTGCTCGTTCAGCTCTTCGGCGTATTTTATCTTGAAATCCTTTTTTTCAGCGTCTTTTTTCAGCGTGTATATTTTATCCACAAGATTCACCGGCAAGAACTCGATAACTATTTTTTATCTTTCTCGGATTTATAGTTCTGTAATATTAAATGAGAAAAAGTTTTTTTATCTCGTTGTTACTATCGGCTTGTCTGAAACTATGACAGTATGCTCCGTCTGCGCCACGGGTTTTCCGGATATTTCTTTCAATTGTGCGAAAGCGTGCAGCGCGCCAATTCGCGAAAGCTCGTTTATCGCGAGGCTCAGCTTCAGCGGCGAGAAGCTTTTTTCAATCCATCTTTTTGCGAAAGGCAATCCGTTGTATTTGTTTTTTGCAAGCTCAAGGATTTTTCTCGCCTCAGCGGAGCGCACTGGCTTGTCCGCGAGCCACATGAAAATGAGCGCTGGTTCGCTGTCCTTCACGAGGCCCGCGCCTGTTGTGCAGAACGGCTCTATAGCATAAACCTCGCCTTCTTCCAATTTTTTGTTGGAAGAGTTTTTCACGTTGTAAACGTTTGTCCCCGCGTGCAGGTCATATTGCTCCAATCCGTGTCCGGTCAGGTTGCGGACAGGATTGAATTCGAATTCCTTTGAAACATTTTCTATTGCTTCGCCGATTTCGGAAAGTTTCCCTCCCGGCACAAACAAAGGAAGCGCTGCCTCAAGCATTTTCTCACTGCACAAAATCATTTTGTCTTTTCCTGCAGGCCTTACCGTTACGGCAGTGTCTGCAATGTATCCGTCAATATGTACTCCCAAATCAAGTTTTACATAATCTTCCGCATTTATGATTTCCCTGCTTTGCATTACGGGAGTGAAGTGCGCGGCAGTTTCATTTATGCCTATATTAACAGGAAACGCGGGCTTTCCGCCGAGTTCGAATATTTTTTTCTCTATCGCTTCCGCTATCTCCAGCACGGCAACGCCGTCTTTCACGAGAGCTTTTCCGTAATCAAGCGTTTCTTTTGCGATTTTTCCTGCCTGCAAATATTTTTCCAAAATCTGTTTGTCCATAAAACATCACTCAACAGGATAATATTTCAATATCAACTCTTTTATCTCTGCAATTTTATCAATATTAAGCTGCCAAACGTTTTCCTTTCCGTGCGGGAACTTTCTCAATAATCCTTTTCTGTAAAGCTCCCCGCAGCATTTCATTATTTGCTTATGCATATGGGAAGGAAACCCTTTCGGAACATCGCTTTCGTATATGTGGCGCTTCACAGCCGCGCGCATGCGCAAGAATTTTCTGAGTATCAAAGCTTTCAATTGCTCATCAGAAATATTGTTTTCAATATCCATAAAATCAGAAAAATATGAATTTTGTTGTATATAAAGATGTGTATATATATTATACAGAATATGTATAACACTTATATATCACCTTTTATATTGTTTTATAATAAAAACATTATAATAGGTTAAAGAAGAAAAACCCTTTCGTGATTGTATATGACAACAAACAAATCTGTATTCGTCGAGATATTCGGAGAGAGCCCGCTAATCAAGGTTATGGATTTCTTCTTGATGTATCCGGATTTTGATTATTCAAAATCGCAGGTCGCGAAAGAGTCAGGAATATCAAGGATAACAATAGAAAAGATTTGGAACGAACTGATTAAAAAAGAAATAATAGTCAAGACAAGGGAGTCTGGAAATGCTGAATTATACAAATTAAACACGAAAAACTCAAAAGTGAAAATTCTAATAAAACTGGATTTTGAGCTTTCCGCTGCTGCAATTGAACAGGAAAAGCCTTCTAAGCATAATTCTGTTGCGGGAGTATTCTTGCAGAAGATGAGCATTCATGCTTAATTTTCACCACTTCAACTTATCTCCGCTTGAAAACTTATATTTGCATGCAAGCGGGACTTCAAGCGCATACTTGCACGGTTTTCTCGGAACATAAACTTTCCAGGTATTCGGATTCAGGGAAAGCGGCTCCGCTTCCTGAACTTCGATAACGCGCTTTTTGTTGTCAATGAAAATAATTTTCAATCCGTAACTCATCCCGAACATCCAGAATTCCCAGCTCCGCTCAAAAGGAAACGGAAACAGCATGTTCCTGCGCTTTCCTGAAAAGCTCAAACCGAGTGCTTGCTTCCACGGGGACTTCGCAATTTCGCATTCAACCGAGAATTTTCCGGAAATATTTTCAAGTTTCATAATATTGGTTGTTTTCGCGGATTAAAAGTCTTCGCGCACGCGAAAAAACATTTTTTTGAAAAATAAAAAATTTATATATGAGCTTTCACAAGAAATCGTATCAACTATTGTTGAAAAAGATATAAGAGGTGTAAAAATTGGCTAAAAAGAAAGCGCATAAGAAGAAGAAATCGCATGCAAAGAAGAGACGCTGATGTCCCGTTTTTGCGCGAAGAAAAGCGGAGAATGTTTTTATTTTGCATTTGCATTGTTTCCGCTTTTCGTGCTTCTTCGATTTTCTGAAATTCATTTTGTCTTTGACTTTTTGCACGAAAACCTTTCGGTTTTCGGCATGCCGGAAACTCCGTTTCCGTGCATCTTCATATATTTCTTCAATCCATTTCCAACCAACTGCTCTTCCGAAACTCCAAGAACCTGAAGAATGCGCAGCGCTGCGGGAACAATCTGGTTGTTGATGTAATAATCCTTGTCCACTTTTTCTATTGTCACGTCCTCAATAGGCTCGGCGCGCTCGCTGATGCTTCCTTTCCCTTTTGTTATCGCGTAAATCACAACCATTCCCGCGCCAATCGGGCGGCCGCGCTCCATTATTTTTCTTGCAACAGCGACATGCGGCCCTATCTGTTTGTACTCGTGCAGAGGTTTTGTCAATTGCTCGTAAATTGTTATGTCATGCAGCGATATTTTTTTCTGCCTCATCTTTTGAATTATAGCTTTCACATATTTCACTGCGCCGTCCACATCCTCGTCTTTCAAAACATAATTCAGAACTTTTTCCTGCGTGTCCTTCGCTATCGCGCTCCAGTCCTTCCTGACTTTTTCCAGTCCGCGAATTGTGAGAATGCCCTTTTCGTCGATGAGCGCGTAGCGCTTTTTCGCGGTTCCCGGCGCCGCGCCGCGCGGTATGAAAATTCCGCGCTTGTATATTCCCTGCAAATCAAGCTCGATCATTCCCGGAAGGGACTTGTTTGCCTTTTCGAGAAACTGGCTTACTTTCTGCTTGAGCTGTTTTTGGTTTGATGCTGGCATAACTATCACTAAAACTACTTGCATTTTGTTTTTTCGCCTTTGTAAAACAGGTAAGCACTTCCCAAAAATTCAATATTTTCATTATCATAAACCAGCGCGCTGCGCTCCGGTATTCCGTATATTTTCATATTAATCTTTTCTGACAATGGTTTGAGTTCTTTATCGTATGAAATATCATAATGGGCAACAACCCAGAAATTTACGAACCCCAGACCTTGGGCAACCTCTGTTTCTGTCCTGCCGTGCTTTCCTTTTATGCCTATGTATTTTTTGCAAAGCGCCTGGGCGCCCGCGCTGTTTCCGACTATAATCTTATTGTAGTCTTTCAACAAATCGGTTATTTTCGCTTCCTTCAATCTTTCAACTAAGATTTTTGTATTTCCTCCGGGCAGATAAATCAAGTCGGAAGAACTTATTTTTTCTATAATTCTTTTCATTGAATCCGCAGGCTCCGCAAATTCTATTTTTCCCGCTCCGATATCTTTAAAATAATTTACAATTAACTTCCTCTTAGGGTCTGCCTTGTCCACAGTTTCTCTTGTCCAAGGAAAAACAAGGACTGCAGGCGCTCCGCCCGCGTCAGCGAATGCTTTTCTGTTGATTTCTTCCGAATCTCTTTTCTCGATATATTCTCCGCCAAGAAAGTATATTTTTGCCATAATTTTCACTTTGCAGATTTTTCCGAATTTCTTTTCAGCTTTACAAAACAGCTGTCCGTGTCAGCGTAAATTACCACAAACCCTTCCTTCTCCGCTTCGGCGATTATTTTCTTAATGAAAAACCTGCCGAACGCGGCAGCGCTTTCTGCGCACTCGTAGCAGTACCATTTTGAGCCGGAGAAAGCAAGATAGCCGTAGCACGCGTTTGTGACGGTTTTCAGGCTGAGCTCCTCGTTCTTCATCCTGCGCCATTCTTCCTTGTCCTTTATTGTTTTCAGCTTTTTCTTCAGCTCAATCCTTCTTTCAATCAATTCCCTTATCGCTTTTGAGACGAAACCTTCCTCTCCGCAGAACCAGTGCTTTGATTCGGGAACCTGATGTCCCTGTTCCTTTTTTTCGCAGTCCATTGTTTCCGGCGAGATGTTGAAAGTTGCGATAATGCTCGGATACAGCGAACGGAAGTCAAGCACTGCTATGCCTTCGTGTATTCCGCCTATCGGCTCTTTCACATAGCCGCCGATATATCTCGGCTTCATCCTGCGCTCTTCAATCTCCGCAAACTTCGGCTGGTTCGGAATTATCGTGTGCAACGCGAAAGCGCGCTTCGACAAAAACCACTCGACAAGCTGCGAATACATCATCCTTGAAATGTCAAAAGGTATCTGTCCCACCAGTTTTGACAGCTCGAAAACCTGCGGAAGAATATAATCGCCGAGCCTTAGCGCGAGCTGCGAGTCCTTCAAACAATACTCGGCAAGCTTTGCCAAGTCCTTTTTCTCGCGCCAGTCCTCCATTATCTGCTCGAATTCCATCTCGATTTTCTTGTCGCCGAGAAGTTCCGCGGAGACTGCGTCAAGGCTCAGCGTCTCGGTTTGCAGCTGCGCCACGAGAACGTTGCTTATGAAATCGTACAAGTCGATGTGAACGCGGCCCGCGATGTGCGCGCTCGAAGCCCTTGCGCGCCTCTCGAACTTTACGTTTGAGCCGTCCCTGCCGAGCGCGAGTCTTGTTTTCAGCTCCAGAGCGCGCTCCTGCATCAGCGCAAAATCAAACTCGTCGCCGTTGTAGGAAAGAATTATGTCGGGATTCTGCTCGCGCACAATCTGCACGAACCGCTCAATCATTTGCCTTTCATCGTTCAAGATTTCCGCATGCTTGTAGGAAGTTTTTCTATAAGTCAGAACTTTGTTCAAGCCGTCGGACGCGAGCGAAATCATAGTCAGTTTGCTTTTGCCCGCTTCCTCGAAAGTCTCCGTGTCAAACGCGAGAATTTTTAATCTTGGAGCAATATGACTTGAATCAGTCTTAACGGCTTTCACGGTTTTTGCAAGAAGCGTCTTGTCAACTGCGTAATCTTTCTGAACTTCTTCTCCGTCGATAATGAGCCATTGCAGCCCGGAGAATTGGTTGTCTATCAAAAAGCGGCGGTAGAAATTTATGGAGTATTCGTATTGCTCTTCAACTTCAGAAAGGTTTTTCACAAGCTCGCGGACTTTCTGCACGTCCGCCGGCAGATTGCAGAATATTTTCAGGAAAGTCTTTTCTTCCCTTCCTAGTTTTCGCTTCACGGTTTCAATTCGGATTATTTTCTGATTCTTTTTTTCCAATTCTTTTTTTATCTGCTCCTCCGCCTTTTTCGCGGAGCCTTTCGGCAGCACGTAGAAGTACGGTTCGGATTCCGCGAGAACGCAGGCGGGCTTTCCGTCCCCGGAAACTCCCCACAGCCGCACGAGCGGCTTTCCCGCTTCCTCGATGTAGTCCGCGTCAATCAGGCAGAACTTCAGGCGCATAATCACACCTTTTTCATTATAAACAAATACTTGAAGCCTCTCAAGTAAAAATTGTGTTGAATCGCTCTATATTCCCATATTTTTGTATTTGATTTTTGATGTCTTCTTGCGAGACAAATAATATCAACAGGTTTGAAATATTTTTCTAGAATATGATAAAGTTTGATACCAACAGGGATGAATCCTGAACTGCTTCGCCAGTGATCACCAATAACCCAACCAACAACTTTATCTTTTTTCAATATTCTATGGATTTCTTTGGTGACTTTTTCCAATTCTTGATAAAATTCTTCTTTTTCAGCAGATAATTTGCCGATACAATCAGGATGCTCAGAATATCTTACATTATCTCCATAAGGAGAATCAATGAAAACCATATCAACAGAATTATCATTTAATGGTATTTTTCTTGAATCATTTTGAATAATATCTGGTCTTGTCGCTACAATATCATATCCTATAACTTTTCTATTTTCTTCTTTGCAAACATCTATTGTTGTGCCGCTTCCACACATAGGGTCAACAACTAAGTCTCCTTCTTTCGTGTATCTTTGTATCATGTTCCAGATAACCCCTGCCGGGGTTACGCCATTAAATTTCCAATTACCTTTTGGAGTTTCACCATAGCTTTGCTTGGGAAAATCCCATAAGTTAGTTGGCTCTAGAACAGGTTTTTCATTTTGTTCTACCATTTATCAAAACCCTTAAATCTTCAATGAATTTATCAAACATTTTTACTTTGTTGCTTTCTTCTACTGTTGATTCACTCATTACATAACTACCATCAGTATCAACTTCTACAATTGCTCTTCCTTTCTTTGCAGGATTCATTGTTGTCAGTGTTTCATCTTCATCAGGAGTGATAAAGAAAACTCTTATATGTTTTGTAACATCGTCTTGCAACAATTTTAGCTTCCAATATCCTGTTTGTGTAATTCTTTCCCTTAATGTAACTTTGCTTGAGATTACAGCTATAACTTTCATATTTTTTGGTTCATAAATTATCATATCAACATCAGGAAGATGAGAACCAAATTCACCATAATCAATAAGAAGGTTCCTTTTAACGGTGCTCATTTCTTTTGATAAATTTTTGTTATCCGTTTTCTCTAACGTATTCCCTCCAATAATTTTTAAGCCTAAAATATTAACCTCGTCTTTGATTATATGCATTATAAGCTTTTCAAGATTCTTGCCTTTGAAAGCTCTCCAAGATTGCTCATGGTCTTTATTGGTTGTAGGGTTTTTCAGCCAATCTTTCTTATGTAGGTCTTTTGCTTCTTTCAACATCGCAGAAATATGTCTATACGATTCTGCTCCATATTTATTCTTCTTTTCTTCGTAAAGTTTAAGTAAATCCTCAAATTTCATCTTTAGCACCTCATAATTTTTTCATAACCAAAATATACTCATAAGCATAAGCTAATCTGTCTGCTTTTTGATTTGATGTAAATCTTCCTGATTTTGAATCTCTTGTCTGCGGAAGTGTTTTTGACGGAATTATTCTTTTGATTATATTATGAACCTTAAAGCCAATATTGATCATTATTTCCGTAAAAACTTCAGCATTTAAGATTGGTACTTTTTTCAATTCTGTATTTCCAATAACAATGCAAGCTTTTCCTTTTGGCTTCAAAGTCCTATACATTTCTTCAAAGCATTGTTGCATTTCAAAAAAGTAGTTTCTTACTGCTTCAGCTTCTTTTTTTGATACCCTGTTTAATTGTTCTATTTCCTGTTTTGCTAATTCACTTTTTATTCCATTATGGTCCGAATCTTTCTTATGAACAGAACCAATAAATCCCTCTCTAAATTCAGAAACATTTTTTGCATATTCTAGCCATAAAGCAGTTAATTGATGCAAATCTGCATATTCGTAAGAAGTAACATAAGGCGGAGAAGTTATTATCATGTTTATAGAATTGTCTTTGCAAGGCAAATTTCTTGCATCTTGCTTTTTGGCAATAAGATATTCTTTTAAATTATTTTTTACTTCTTCAGGGATTATATCATTAAGCTTTTCGTTGCCCCTTAACATCATTTTTATTTGCCTTGAAAATGTTTTATAAGGAGAAGACGGAGTTTTCTTTAAATCTCTTGTTGGTTTGATACTTTTCATTAACCAAATTGAAGAGTTTTTTAGTATATTAGAGAAAGCACATAGGCAGAAGTTTCTAATATCTGCATTATTTATGCTGTTTATTCTCCCAAAAATTATTCCAAGTTCTTCTTTTATTTCTTTGTCAGGAAACCAATAGTTTAATCTTTCATTTTCAGGTATAACTGATTTAATTTCTGATAATGTCTTTTGCCTTCTTTTTTTTGCTTCAATCGAAGCAAATATATCTGATAGTATTTTTTCAGATTCTGCTTTTAGTTTATTTGGATTTATTGGAGTTGTTTTTACTTTTGTTATAAGCCATGCAACAGGATTTATATCCACTCCAATAGCCTTTCTTCCAGAAACAAGTGCTTCTATTAATGTAGTGCCGCAGCCCATGAATGGGTCGCAAACAACATCATTTTCTTTTGTATGTTCTTCTATGCACCTTCTTGCTAATTGGGGAATAAATTTTGCAGGATATCGATGATAACCATGAGTTGCATAAGAAGTATCTTTTCTTGATGAGTCTTCAAAAGACCAGCTTGCATCTTCTTTTATTTTATTAAAAAGCTGCGATATGTCATCTTGAGTATCGAATGTAATATTATTTCTTTTAATTATATTCTCTAAATTAAAAGACTGTAAATTACTCTTTTTTAATTCTTCAGATAATAATGGCATATTAACCCCTTTTATTATTAGAACTCTTAAATATAATAGATTCGTTTTTATAAATTCTTTTCTAACTCCAGAACCTCTTCGTCTTGATGAAGTTTCTCTCAGCCTCGAGGATAAGCTTGAACAAATCCTCCTCGGTGCGGTGCGGTTTTGCCAACAGCCTTGTGGCAGTGTCCGCGCCGACGCCGCGGCCCGCCAGGCACAGGATGGCTTCCCTTCCGCTGTTCATCACAAGCTCCGCGGTCCATTTCACGCGCTCTATCTGTTTTGCCTCCTCCGCGGAAAGCGGCTTGCCCTTCAAATGCTTTTTTATGACTTCCTGCAGCATCTGGTGGTGCTCTTTCGCAACCGCGATGAGGCGCGAGCCGCATAATGTGCATCTCGGCTGCGCTTCAATCTCCGAGACTGCTTTCGCAACCGAATATTTTCCGCAGTTCATGCAAATCAGCCGGAGCTTCGTGCCCAGCAGTCTCTGCTTGAATATTTTCAAAATCTCCGCTTCCGGCCTTTCCGGCTTCGCAACATCGCTCAACTCGTAGCGGAATCCGATTTCAGCTATCGGCGACAAGCCCTCGATTTGTTTTATCTTGAATTCATTGGCTTGCAGTTTGCGCAGCAGTTCTCTTGCTCTCGCGATATCGAGCTTCTCAAGAAAAACCTCGCGCAAAGTTTCCGCGTGTATCGGCGAGCCGCTGTAAAGGTCAATAATCTTGTCAACCCTTATCTTGTCGTATTTCGCCTGCTTTGTTATCGCGCCGAACCTTTTGGCGACAAAAATAAATCTCCACTTAAACAGCGAAGTTCTCGGGAGCGACAGCGACAGAAGCGTCTCAACATCCTCGGGCTTGTGCTCAAGCAGCGCTGCTTTCACGTCCTCGGCTCTGCATCCCTTGAAAAGAATGCGATACGGGTCAACCTTCACCGCGACTGCTGAGCCGTATTTCGCGGAAAGTATTGTGGAAACAAAACGCGCAAGCGTCTCGTTAACTTTTGTGCCGAAACACGAATGCATTACCACGAACTCACCTTTTTCCGAAGCGTGCGTCTCCAGAGTAAACGGCTCCGGTAAACCATATTTTTTCAGTTGGCGCTCTATGAGAGCAAACATTTTTGCGGCAGCCTCGTCAGAGACTGGATATTTTTTTTTCAATATGGTTGAGATTTGAGAAACGCTTTTGCGATTCTTTAATTGTTCCGCTATATCGTTCCTTAACGCAAAAACTTCCTGCGCGATTGCGAAAGGTATCGGTATCAATTCGCCTTCCCACGCGGGAATCGCGGATGTTATGTCATCCGTAGCTTCAACAAAAATCTTGTCGCCTTCGATGCTCATTATTCTCCATGCGCGGCCCTTTACAATAAAGTTCGTTCCCGCGTCGTGCGTTGCAATGAACTGCTCGTCCACGCTCCCCACGGTCTGGTTCAGCGCCGTGTCAAAAACCTTGTACTGGTGCGAGTCCGGAATCATCGAAAGGTTCTCGAAATAATAGTCGAAAGCTTTTCTCCTGCGCCTTATCTCGCTGTCTTTTATCCAAACCAGGCCGATGTCAGAGAGGAATTTTACAATGCCGTTGAACTCGGCTTCCGTGATGCCGGAGAACGGATAGGATTTTTTTATAGCAGAAAAAACCTTTTTCGAGTCAACGCCGTATTCTGCCATTGCGAATCCTACTATCTGGTTTGCCAGAACGTCAAGCGCCCCGGTCTGCTGCTGCAGTTCCTCAAGTTCGCCAGCCAAAGTTTTTCTTGCAATAACAGCGGACTCAAAAATATCGTCGCCGTCCCCGCCAATTATTATTCCCTCAGACTTGCGCCCTATGCCGTGTCCGCTTCTTCCAACGCGCTGCGTGAGCTTTGAGACCTGGCGCGGGCTCATGTACTGCACAACCAAATCAATTGAGCCGATATCAATTCCCAATTCAAGCGATGATGTTGCGATAAGCGCTTTCAATTTTTCCTCCTTGAAATCCTTTTCCGCTTTTATCCTGACTTCTTTTGAAAGGCTTGAGTGGTGGACGTCGTGAGCAAGCTCGCTGTCAAGAACGTGCAAGCGCGATGATAAAATTTCCGCTGACTCGCGCGTGTTCGTGAAAATAAGGGTGGAACGGTACGCTTTTATCAACTCAAGAATTCTCGAAAGCTTCGCCGCGACATCCTCGCCGATGAATGCCTTCTCCGCTATTTTTTTGTGCTCGATTCCGCTGACAGGAGATTCCACAGTCAGCTGCAAGTCCTTTGAAGTGATGGCTTTCACAACCTCGTCGCAGCCAATGAATTTTTTCGCAAGTTCAGGAGAGCCTACTGTTGCGGACAGCGCAATTATTTGTATTTTCCTGTTCTCGCGGCTCTCGTTTTCCGCGACAAGTTTTTTCAGCCTTTCAAGCCCGATGGTAAGCTGCGCGCCGCGCTTGCTTTCCACAAGCTCGTGAAGCTCGTCTATCACAACATATTCAACGTTCGCGAGATGGTTCCTGAAATTTTTTGCAACAAGAAGTATCTGCAAAGTCTCTGGCGTTGTGATAAGGACTGACGGCGGGAACTCGCTCTGCTTTTTTCTTTCATACTGCGAAGTGTCGCCGTGTCTCACGGAAATCTCCAGCTCAAGATTGTTGCACCACCACATGAGCCTGTCAAGCAAGTCGCGGTTCAGCGATTTCATGGGAGTGATGTAAAGAACCGATATCGGCTTGTGTTCGCCCTCTGTCAGGTTCGACAGAACCGGAAGCATCACGCTTTCTGTTTTCCCGAAACCAGTGCCAGCTATCGTGAGTATGCTTTTCCCGTCAAGGATTTTCGGAATCGCAAGCTCCTGCACCATTGTTGGCTTCCCGAACCTTTCTTTCGCCAGCTTCGCAACCTTCGGGTTCAGCAGGTCAAAAATGGTTTTTTCTTCAATCAGTTCTTCTTTTTCTTCTATTTTTTTCATATTATTTGCCTCTAATAATAACACTGTTATATTATTCAGCGTGGATTTTGCTTCCAGCAGTATTTACAAGCTTGACCTTTTTAAAGATTTGTCTGAAAAACAGTATGTGTCGAAGAATACGGTTTCTATCTTTCTTCCGTTTTCGCGCTCAGCCTGTTTTCCACAACCGCGTAAACCGAGTCGTTTTTTCTCGCCTTGTCCTTCAGCTTGATTCCAACAGTCTCGCCTTTTGATGCGCGCTCCAGGTGCTTGCCTGACTTTTCCATTGATTCGATGCTCTGCCTCGAGTATGAAGTCTTGCCCTCGATTATTATCTCGTCGCCTGTGCGGACGCCGGAAACGAGCCGCACCGCTGCAACGGAAACTCTCGGATAGAAATGCGTCACAATCCCGACGAGCTTTCTTGCGGATTTCGCGTGCGAGTTCGAAGAGTCGTAAGTGAATTCTTTTTTTCCGGGGGTTGAGAAATAAAATCCCGTAGAGAATCCGCGGTTGTATGCGTTCTCAAGTTCCTTAATCCACGCCTGAACTTTTTTCCTGGTAAAATTCCCGCCGAAGAAAGCATCCAAAGCTTCGCGGTAGCACCTTCCCGCGATCTCCACATATCTCGCGTCCCTGAGCCTTCCCTCTATCTTGAACGAGCCGATTCCAGCTTTCACAAGCTTCGGAATATGTTCTATCATGCACAAATCTTTTACGCTCATCAGATGTTTCCCTTCGCACACGATTTCTTTATTGTCCTCGTTTGTCAAAATCCATTTCTGCCTGCACGGCTGCAGACATTCCCCGCAGTTCGCGCTCTTGCCGTAAAGGTAGCTTGAAAGATAGCACCTGCCCGATATGGAAACGCACATCGCGCCGTGGACGAACGTTTCTATCTCCATTCCTGATTCTTTTTTTATTTTCCTTATGTCGGAAAGGCTGCATTCGCGCGCGAGCACAACCCTTTCCGCGCCGAGCGCCTTGTACATTTTCGCAGCCTCCGCGTTTGAGACGTTCGCCTGCGTTGAAACGTGAATATGCAGCTTTCTTTTTTTGGCGGCTTCTATGACCGCGCCGTCCCAGCATATTATCGCGTCAACTTTCGCGTTCTTTGCGGCATCCATAATCTTTTCAAGAATCCTTTCGTCTTTCGGATAGATTATGCTGTTCACCGCGAGGTATGCCTTTATCCCTTTTTTGTGGCATTCTTTAACAACCTTTTTTATCTCAGAAAGATTGAAGTTCCCGCCGCGTGCACGCATGTTAAGCGATTTCGCGCCGAAGTAAACAGCGTTCGCATACGGCAGCGCTGTCATTAGGTTCGGCCAAGATCTCACGGGAAGCAGAAGCTCCGGCTTTTTCATCTTTGGTATTTCCGCGTTTCTTTTTTCAATCATGAATTAATATTCATAGACGAACAATAAATAAACATGCAA
>JAVHRC010000003.1:1801-5284 GCA_036171435.1 Candidatus Aenigmatarchaeota archaeon | reverse complement strand
CTCAAAGAAATATGCAGGATTCTGATTGAACGATATCGTGGAAAAGTTCCGCGAACGCGCGAGCAGCTTATGGAGCTGCCCGGCATCGGCTACAAATGCGCTGACATCATTTTGATGAATGCGTTCGCTGTTCCGGCGATAGCAGTTGACACGCACGTTTATGTTGTGAGCAAGAGGCTCGGGCTCGCGCCACCCGCGGCAAAAGTTGAGGAGGTGAAGCAATCGTTGGAAAAATTATTTTCGAAAAATAAATGGAAATACATAAACCTCGGGATGGTGAACTTTGGCAGGGATATATGCATAGCAAGAAAGCCGCTTTGCATTATTGACAAGAACAACTGCCCGTTCAGTTCTTTTTGCAAAGCTTATCGGACGAAAAAGTTTGATGTGGAATAAGCAAAATATAAAACATAAATACCGCCCAAAAACAATTCTCTTATGCGACATACCCTGAAATGGTCGTTTTTTATCGGGACTGCCGCGGCTGGAATCGTGCTCGCGCTGATGAAGCTGTTCCAGCCGATAAGGTACGAGCATCTCGTGATTTTCGGCTACGCGTTCGTTGGCACTTCCATGATAGCTGGATACGTCGCGCACAAAAATCTGGAGAAGAGAAATCTTGGAAAGGCAAATGCTGTTGTGAAAACGAACGGCGGAAGCGCCGGATTTATTGGAGTGCAAAGGGTTAAAATCGGCGGCGATGGCATGAAAGACAATCCCAAAAAAGAAGAGGAGATTGTTCCTGATTTTGTTCCTGCGTCAGAGCTTCTGGCTGAAGCAGAAGAATTTGAAAATAATGCGCCTGATGTCGGAGGCATCGCGATTGCAAAATCAAACCCCGAAAACGAGGCGGAAAACGGAGGGCATCAGTCAGCCGAGAAATTCCTGGATGAGATAGAGAAGGAGGAAGTTGAAAAAGCGATTCAAAAAACAGAAGCCGTTACGGACGGGAACAATGCGCGGCAAAGAGCGGACGGCGCGGACAATGTTTTCTTGCGGTATCGCGGAAAGCATGCAAGAATTTTTACAACCGGCAACGTGGCAATATGCGGAAGATTTGCGGGAATGGATACGCACATCGTCCTGGAAGATGCCGAGTGCGGCCCGGAAAAGAAAAGCCTGCTGTTGATTTCAAAATCGGAAATCTTGAGAATGGAAATTGATTAATTTATCATTTCAAATTATTTGTTTCATCACTCCTATGATTTTGATATTGTTCACCCCAAACCATTCGTCCGAAGGGTTTTGATCAAGCGAGGAATTGAATTTTATTGTCGCAGGTCCTCCAGGATGGAATATCGTAGCATTATAAACTGCGGAGTTTACGCCGTTACTGTCTCCCCATGAGCCGCCGCAAAGGTTTGAACCGCCGAGCACATAGGTTTTGTTCCATATTATCTTATCATTCCAAAAAACCAATCCATTTTCACTATCCCAGCTGTCTCCGAAATAATAATTGAATTCTATTGCATAATTACCCGCCGGCATGTCTATTGTTTTTTGCGTGCTTGAGCCGACTCCGAAGTTATTGTATCCTCCCATCATCTTGAATCCTGCGCAATCATAAGTCCTTTGGTCTGACCATCCTGAAAAGTCTGGGTAATACCCGATACCATTTTTTAACACTTCCACAAGAGCCAGCGCGACTGCTGCGCCGTTGCTTATTTTTAAATTGTGCTTTCCAAGCGAAATATTAAGCAGTCCTGAAACATTAACAATGCTTGAGTTGCCTTCTTGGATTGTTGCCGTGCTTGAATCCAGTTTCAAGTCATCCATTGTCACAACCAATGATTTATTTTCTATCACGCCTTTTCCGCAGTTTCTCAGCGTTACTTGGTTTCCATAAATGTTGTCTATTTGCATGCAAAAGGAAAGCTGCGTTGTCAGTTGCGAAGCCTGTTGACCGCTGGAAGATGTTGTTGTGCCTGCCAGCGTTGATGAGAATACATAGAATACTCCAATCAAAGAAACTGTTATCATCAATAACATAATAGTGGCGATTACTGCGGAAATGGCTTTCATAAGAAAGAAATAATGAAATTGAAATATAAAGATTTTATCCTTCAGCGAATCTTGTCAAAGAGCCGATCAGCATATTTTCTTTCCAATCTGCGCAAGCAAAGTTTTGTTAATATAGATTGTCGCGTTTGTGCGCAGCGCGATTGCTATCGCGTCGGAAGGCATCATGTCAAGAGTCAGTACTTTCGAGCCGCTGTGCAGAACCATATCCGAGTAAAAATATTTCCCGTCATAATAGTTGAACTTCACAGCGTCCGCAGTTATGTTGAAAGATTTCAGAATTTGCGCGATTGTGTCGTGCGTATTCGGGCGCTCGCCCATTATTCCGCTTAACCCCTGCTCTATGGACTGCGCTCTTTCAGGCGACGTTGTCGCGGATATCGCGGTGCAGTTGTTCCCGATGAATATCGAGTCTCCGGAAACTTGTAGGACATCCGCCTCTACAAAGCCATCCGAAGAAAAATATTGCAATATGGCAATTCCTGAAAGAGCTAAAACAACAAGAACCAGCGCTGCGATTATCGCGGCCTTTGAAATTTTTCCGCCTTTTGCCCGCTTATTTTTTGCGTGACTGTATTTGTATGGCATAGCTCTATTTGTTATCCGAGAGATATAAATTAGATTTGTTGCGGAACAGAACATTCACAAAAACAATTTTAGTGGTGCCCCCGCCGCGATCCGGGGGACACCTGCGGTTTCCCCCAAGGGTTCCCTCTTCCCCTAGTTGAATCTGAAACTTGTTAAGATGTCTCTTTCCCAATAATTTATTTGAACGCGGGTCATCAGTTTAGGAAACTGACGCACTATCCAAGCTATGCTACAGGGGCATTGCAATTCTAAGTTGTGGTTGAAAGATATAAATAAACGGATGTTGGATTTTGTATCATATGTTTCAAAATATATTCTAAAGCATATAAATTAAACAAATCTTTATATATCCCTTTAACAAGAAAAAAGCTTTGTTGAGGATGTTTTTATGAATATCGGAGACATAAGCGTCATTATTTCCGTGCTTGCGGGGATGGTCGCAATCCCTTTCGCGGCTTCCAGCATCACGGTAACGGACGATTACAAATATGGATTGGCAACAATTCTGAACAGCACCCCCGATTTTGCGGCAAATTCTTCATCATCAATTCCCACACTAATTTCAAAAACCGTCAGCGATGAAGGAATAAAATACATTTACCGCACGCCTTACGGCGAGTTCTCAATACTTATATCTCCTGAAAAGTTTGAGGAAACGCTTCTGAAGGCGGGTAAAAAGGTTTCATCATTGCAGAGCAGCTCGGAACAGATTTGGGAGCTTTCCATGCCTTCTGAGAGCCTTATCATAAACCACAACAACCAGAAAATAATAGAAACCTACCGCAACCTTAACGGCTACCTGCGCATAACAACGGAAAATGGCTGGGTATCGCAGAATAAGTCAGGAACTGCTCCCGAAGAGGAATTGTATGCTGG
>JAVHRC010000003.1:0-1701 GCA_036171435.1 Candidatus Aenigmatarchaeota archaeon | reverse complement strand
AAAATAAAAAGGCGGCAATATGGGACGAAGGATTGTCACAGCGGAAGATGTGCAAGCGTTCAAAAGCTTGGGCGCGGGAGCGTCGCGGCAGGAACCGGACGACTATCAGACAAGGGTTGTAAAATATATTCCTGTTGAAATAGTGGCTGCTTTTATTGCAGTTGAGAGCGTCATAAATTCAACCGCGCAATTATCCGCGGCTGCGCACTGGCTCATTTTCTTTGCGTTGTTTGCTTTGACTCCGCTCTATATGTGGCGCGTCACTTCCGAAAAGAACAAGCCGCCAGCCAAAACGCAAATACTTGTTTCCATGCTGTCTTTCTTCATTTGGGTATTTGCCTTGGGAGGGCCGTTCAGCAGTTTGAATTGGTACCAGCCCGTCTATGGCGCCTTGCTGCTTCCGATATTCACAGTTGCGATTCCGGTTATTAACGGAAAATAATTTATTCATTTCTTGTTATCTTTTCCCTCCAGCATACTTCTTCCGACAACAAGCGTTTTCTTCAAAGAATTTGCTCCGTCTATCGCCGCGTCGCTTATCTCGTCAAGGAACTTGTACACTATCGCTCCCGAGGCGATTATCGCGATGCTGAGAAGTACTATACTCCAATTGAACTGGAAAAGCATCACTACGTTGAACAGCAGTCCGAGGAAAGGCAGGACTGGGAACACGCCGATGTTTATCGGCACCTTGAAGCCTCTCTCAACGGAAGGCTCCTTGTAGCGAAGCCAAATCAGGGAAAGGTTCACGAAAGAAAAAATCAGAAACGCGCCGAAGTCGGTGATGCTCGCCACAATCTTGATATCGCCAATGAATACAAACAGCAGCGCAACGAACATGAGCGAGAATATCGCAACCCATGGAGTCCTTCTTTTGGAATGGAGTGACGAGAATATTTTCGGAAGCGAGTGCTCCTCCGTCATCCCATACAGCATGCGCGAATACGCTATCAGGAAAATAAGCACTGTGGACGCGGTTGCCACCAGCGCGAATATTGAGAACGCGCCTGACGAGTTTGGAATTACAGCTCCGGCCACATCGGCAAGCGGCGCCGATGATTTCGCAAGCTCCTGCCAAGGAAGTATGGAGACCGCGGATATTGACACAAGCACGTAGAGTATT
The DNA here is from genome assembly GCA_036171435.1 of Candidatus Aenigmatarchaeota archaeon. Taxonomy (GTDB): domain Archaea; phylum Aenigmatarchaeota; class Aenigmatarchaeia; order Aenigmatarchaeales; family DAIDAN01; genus DAIDAN01. The sequence continues at coordinate 578 of JAVHRC010000003.1, read as the reverse complement.
GTCGTTATCAAGACGGAAATTATTATGGCTTTCGGTATAGTGCTTCTCGGTTTTTTTGCCTCTTCCGATATGTTCACTATGTCCTCAAAGCCGAGATATGCGAAGAATATGAAAGCCGCCGCAGCCATGATACCTTCGGCACCGAATTTCATGTCAAAATAATTCACGGAACCGATGTACGGAATTCCTAAAAAGATTATCAAAAGGAGCCCGCCAACGGTAACGGATACCATCAAAAGATTGAGCTTCATTGATTCCTTCAGCCCGTAAAAATTCAGGAATGAAAGAAGGATGATGAGGATTGCCGCGTTCAAAATCACGGGCGTCCCGAAAATATTCTGGAAGTATCCGCCGAATCCGAGCGCAACCGTTGCCGCGCTGACAGCGCCCACGAAAATTATGAACCACGAAATCGAGAAGGAAAAAATCTTGCTTGAGAACGCCTTTCTCGTGTAGACGTATTCAGCACCGGAGCGGGGAAACATTGATGATAGTTCCGCGTAGCTCAGCCCCGTAAGACCTGCTATCACCGCGGCTATTATATAGGAAATCCAAAGGCTGTTTCCCGCCATTCCCGC
>JAVHRC010000002.1:0-1429 GCA_036171435.1 Candidatus Aenigmatarchaeota archaeon | reverse complement strand
TTGCGCGGATTTTTTGCAGGCGAAGGAAACATAAAAGAAGCTTCAAGAAACAGAGTAATAAGAATTGCGCAGAAACAACAATTAGAAATTATAGATAACATCTTAAATCATTACAAAATAAATTTCACATTCTCAAACAGAGAAAGGTCTTATGTAATAACAAGCAGAAGAAATTGGGATAAATTAGCAGGATTAAAAATAGCAGATTTGCATCCTGAAAAGAAAGAGAAATTTTATAAAATCTACAAAAAGTTCAAAGAATATCATTATCCTCATAATCATATCAAAGACAATATTCTTGATTCTTTATGCAAGCCAAAAACAAGCAAAGAATTAGCTTCTGAGTATGATAGAACTCAATCAAGATTGCAGAGAATTCTCTCAAAACTGAAAGAAGAAGGAAAAGTTATGAACTTTCGAGTAAGAAGCCAGAACTATTGGATAAATTCTGATTCCAACTTAATACTAATTTCGGAAAGGAAAAAATCAATCTTGAACTTGTTAAACAACCCCCTGAGGACTGTTGATATTGCAAACACTCTCAATATTGATGAGAAAAGCATAGTACGAAGATTAACAGAATTACAAAGATTGGGGTTAGTAACGAGAAACGAATATTTATGGTCTAGAACTAATATTGATAAAGAGGTGAAAGTATTGTGACAACCATACTTGGGATTGATGAAGCCGGTAATGGGTAAGAGGCTAAACTTCTATCCACCGAAAGAGGCGCGGTAATCGGTCCCCTAGTCCTGGCCGGCGTGATGATTGACGAGAAGGACGAACAAAAATTGAGAGACATCGGCGTGAAGGACAGCAAGATGCTCACGCCGAAACAGCGCGAGGGAATGTTCGAGCAGATAAAAGCAGTTGCAAAAGATTATGTTATTTTGAAAATATCCGCGAAAGAAATTGACGAAGGGCGCGTTATCAAAAACCTGAACAGGCTGGAAGCGGAAAAAATGGCTGAGATAATAAGAATTCTAAAAGCGGACCGCGCTTACGTTGACGCGCCGCAAGTTTCCACGGAAAAGTTCAAGGGATATTTGCTCGCATTGGCGAAAAACCGCACGGAAATAATTGCGGAAAATTATGCGGACAAGACTTATCCCGTCTGCTCCGCTGCATCGATTCTCGCAAAAGTTGAAAGGGACAGGGATATCGAGGAGCTGAAAAAAGAAACCGATTATGATTTCGGAGTAGGTTATTCGCATGACGAGAGGACAATAAATTTTCTGCACCATCTTCTTGACAGGCACGGCGGCGAGTTTCCGGACTTCGTGAGAAAAAGCTGGATAACATCCATAGACATCAAGGAAAAGCGCGCGCAGAAAAAGCTCGGCGAGTTCAAGGTTAAGGAAGTGGATGACGATTAATCTATTTATATCTTTCTCTCAAACTGATTCTTATGACAGATTCAAACCAGACA
>JAVHRC010000001.1:0-6303 GCA_036171435.1 Candidatus Aenigmatarchaeota archaeon | reverse complement strand
TCTTTTTTCATTCCGGAGAGTATCTCCTTCATCTGTTTTTCCTTCCGTCGAGCAATGTAGAAGTTGGCTTCGTCGCGCGTGTTGCGCGTTATAAGAAAGACAATCTTCCCGAATTTTGTCCTACCCACGCGGCCGCGCCTTTGTATGGTCCTGATTTCGCTAGGCACGGAATCATAAAATATTGCAATATCAGCCGAGCCTATGTGCAAACCCTCTTCCCCTATGGACGATGTAATCAGACAGTTGAAAGTGCCGTCATCAAAGCTTCTTACAACATTTATCTGCTCTTTTTGCGAAAGTCCTTTGCTTCCGGACTGGCCTATCAGAAGCGCAGGAGTGCAGCCCTTTATTTTTGATAGGTTTGATTTTATGGAATCTATATTGTCCCTGTAATGCGAGAAGATTATTATTTTCTTTCCCGCGTTCACGTTCTCCGAAACCAGACCGACAAGCTTTCCTATCTTGGGATGCTCCCCCGATTTTTTCATTATTGCAACAACCTTTTCAAATTCGGGGTCGCAGACAATCCGCTGCGCGCCTTTTGACTTGTCTTTTTCCAGTTTGTCCGCGTAAGTTATTGAAGAGAAAATGCTCTGGGTTTCCAAAAGCTCAAGCAGATGCCATATTTTTATCGCCTCCGTTATGATTGATATTATCGCATAGCCCGCTCCGCCACTGTGAAGATGTCTTGCTATCCTTCTCTGCGCGTCAAGCAAATCTTTTTTTGAGAGAACGTGAAGCTTGAAGCTGTTCAGCCTTTCAATCCTTTTTCTCAGCATTGCCTTCAACGCTAATTGCGCTGCCTTAAGCTCTTCCGGCAAGTCCACTCTTACCGTCTCGGTTTCAACCTGCTGAATGTAAAGGCTCACATCATTGTCCGTTTCCGAGCGTATTTCCACGGCCTCGATAAAAAGATTTTCGCATATCTGTTTTATTTTTTCCTCCGAGCTTCCCGGCGACGCGGTAAGGGCGAGTATAAGGCAGTTTGCAGCATTTTCTTTGTAGGCTTTTGCGACAGCGGTATACGCGTAATTTCCTATCGAACGGTGCGCCTCGTCAACAACAAGCAATGAAAAGTTTTTCAGACTAAGGTTTCCGTTTTTTATGTCGTTCTCGGAAGTCTGCGGCGTTGAGAAAATTATCTTTGCATTAGCGTAAAGATTCGCCCTTGATTCCGCATTCGTTGCGCCCGTAAGGAGAACCATTTTTTCCTCGCCAATATTGAGGAATTTCTTGAAACTTTTTTCATGCTGCTCCGCCAGCGGCTTTGTCGGGGCAAGAATAAGTATCCTGCTTTCCGGAAATTTTTCCAGCCTTTCCGCGGAAAGCAGCGCGGCTATCGGGGTTTTGCCGGTTCCCGTTGGTAGGACTGCGAGCGTGTTTTTTTCCCTTGCTGTTTTCAGGACCGATTCCTGATAGAGCCTTGACTCGATCGTATTTTCCTTCATAAGCGGATGGGAAACGTATATCATAAGTATTAGCGCGCGTTTGAAAGCTATATAATTTCGCTAAACGTTCGTTTCATCATTTACACGCCTAATAGTCAAATCGATATACTCCTTCTCTTTCTCAATACCTATGTATTTTCTGCCAAGTTTTTTCGCAACTACTCCGGTAGTTCCCGAGCCATTAAATGGATCCAGAACAACATCTCCCCTATCGGTGCATGATGTAATTATTCTCATTAGGAGTTCGATTGGTTTTTGAGTTGGATGTTTCCCTGCCATTTTTTCTGTCAATTGTGTAGATGGAATAGTCCAAACACTTCTCATTTGAGTTCCTGTTGTGTTCAAAATATCAGAGCGCCAAAAACGCATTACATCATAATTAAATTTATGTTTTGCTTCCTTTTCTTTTTTCGCCCAAACCAAAGTTTCATGGCTGTGCGTGAAATAGCGGCATGACAAATTGGGACTGGCGTTTGGCTTGAACCATATAATCTCGTTCATGAGATGAAATTTCAGTAATTGAAGCGCCATTCCCACTTGATATATGTTGTGCAAAGTTCCAGAAATCCAAATCGTTCCTTCTGGCTTTAAAACATGCCTGCATTCCTTTAGCCACTTCATTGTAAATTGAAAATCGTTCCAAAGTCCGTGCGATTTATCCCAATCTCCTTTATTTACGGAAACAAATTTTCCACTTTTGCATGTTAAGCCATCATTGGATAACTTGTATGGCGGATCTGCAAAAATAAGATCCACCGAATTTTCTTCAATTGTTGGCAAAATTTCTATACAATCGCCTTTATGAAGACAAAATCCATCCTGTTCAAAGTAAGTACTTTTCATACTACTTACCAAAAATACCTTCAATAGCATTTTTCAGAAGTCCTTTTCGTATAAAGTATAGATTCAAGACATATTCTATATTGTCAAATCCTTTAGATAGTTGATTTTTGGCTGTACGCCAGCAATTACCATCTGTTATCCATACGAAGTTCCAACCATATTTTTTAAGTTCATTGTATCTGTTAATATAAGAATCAACTATTTCTTCTGGTTTCGAACCGGAGCCTTCGTAGTAATTAACTTCAATATTTGCGAGTTTCCCGTTCTTGTGAAGAATAAAGTCTGCCTTTCTCTCGCTTAGAGGTTGCGGAACTTTTGCATTGAACTTTGTTTCAACCGCTTTGAATTTTGTTTGAGTCAATATATCAAATCCGTACTTCTTAGAAAGATCATCAAGTAGTGGTTTAATAAGTATTTCCATTGCGCTGCCACTCCTGTTTTTTCGTGCATTTGTATCCATCCCAACCTCAACACCAAGAACGTAATCCTTAAAATTCTTGATCATATCGAAAAGATAAATTATCCCTGTGTTTTTTGCTAACCGTATGTAATTATCTATTTCTTCATTTGTGAGTTTATTTCCCTTGTTTTTGTTAAAATCGTATTTGGAAAAATTATGTTTTGTATCATTAAAATCCTCCACTACCACTAGAAGTGTATCTCGTATAGCAAAAAGTATGGGAAACGCTCTTAACACTTCAGGGTAATCCTTAAGTAATTTTCTGAGGTCACTTTCCACGTTTTTTGAGCCAACTAAACTATCAAGGATACCAAGCTCCACCTTAAGGGCTGCAACGTTTTTCTTAGCCTTTTCCCAGTCTACAAAGAATTTATAACTCCTGTTTGTAAGCGTCAGGCTGTTTTGAAATTCTGAAACAACATCATTTGTTTTAAGAACTTCTGTATAGAATCCACCATTTTTCATCATAGTCACCCGCAATTTCTTACAACAAGCTCGGTTATATGTCCTCTTTTTGTTGCATCGCAATTTATCAGTCGCTTTGCAAAAACGCTTTCCTGTCTAAATTCTTTGTATAGATTTCTTATAAAAGGATGATCGCTGTTGCTTAACATTAATTTACATCCCATTTTATCCAATTTTTTAAATAATTCCGCCAGTTTTTTTTGTTCTTCCTCTAAAAAAACTTTCTTGGTATACGCCGTAAAGCTTGACGTTTTTGTTAAAGGATAATACGGCGGATCAAGGTAAATAAATGCTCTCTTTGTAGCAAAATCAAGCACTTCTTCAAAAGGCATGACTTTAAGTTCCACGCCTTGAAGCATCTTATTTGCTTCCCTAAGAATGTCTTCTTTAAGAATTCCCGGATTTTTGTAGCTTCCTATAGGAACGTTAAATTTGCCTTTGGAATTTACGCGATAAAGTCCATTAAAACAAGTTTTATTCAAGTATATGAATCTCGCCGCGTTCTCAACATCTGTTAATGTAGTTGAATCTAAAACTCTTATCTTGTAATAATATTCTTTACAGTGTCGCTCTTTATGTTTTTTAAGAATACCGATAAGCTCATCTACTTTGTCACGGACAACAATGTAGGAGTTTATCAATTCTTCGTTTATATCTGAAAGGATTATTTTTTTGGGATTAAACCTGTGTTTTACATAAAAAAATACTGCTCCGCTTCCTAAAAACGGCTCGATATAACAATCGATTCTTTCAGGGAAAAATTTATCAAATTGGCTCAATAACTGCGATTTTCCGCCAGCCCACTTGACAATAGAAGGTATTTCTATAGTTCCATTTATGCGGCGCATAATATCTATTTAGAACAACATAATATAAACTTATTATATATGTTTTGCCCTTCTGGCAAAATCAGGAAACGGCGGCGGCAATAACGGGGATGGTATCGGAAGTGCCAAGCAGGAATACTGTGTATCCTATTGCCACCAATGCAAGCGAGTGTCGCAGGCCCGCGAGCACGGAGCCTTCCGACATCTTGCCGATTGCCACCCCGGAAAACAAGCCCTGGATGATTATCAGCCTGCCGAACAGTTCCTTGTATATTATGGCAAGCTGAACCGTGCTGATTGGGGTTGCGGTAATGTCGGAAATGCCGCCCGTGTTTATCATGTTTGGTATCAGGAATTTCTGGAGGCCTATCATTACCCCGAGGAATATGAAAAAAATCGTGTAGCCCGTCAGCATTTGCGAAAATATGTGGGAAGACCTTTCCTGCTTTATCTTGTCAATCTCGACTATGCTTTTCGCGACAGCCTCAAGCACGTTTGCAATATTCCCGCCGCTCCTGTGCGTTTCTATTATTGTGGAGACCGTTCTCTTCATTGCGCTGCTTCCGGAATGCTCGCCGAACTTCAGCAATATTTCCTCGAACGGAACGCCCCACTCAATCTTCATTGCTATTTTCCTTGCGTCCGCGGTGAGCAGGCCATAATCGTTTTTCTTCGTGTTTTTTATCGCCTGCGGCAGAGTCATTCCCGCATACAACCCTTCGGTAATATCCCTGAGAAAATCGGGAAATCTTGCTTCAACCTCTTTCGCGTAGGCATAATCCCTGTACATCATATAGAGCGACGGTCCCATAATAATGGCTGCAGCCACAAGATTCAGGGTGGTGAAAATCTGCGAGTCGGAAGAGAACCATGCAAAATTCATGGCAACGATTGCAATGCCTTCGAACATCGAGGATATCACAAACACTCTCGTTCTGCGCGTCCTGCCAAATATTTTTTCCAGAGTATGATTTATTTCCATAATAATCAATTGCATTCAATAAAATATTTTTTTGCTGCTGTCAATCATTATGATTGTCTTTCAAATATTATCATCCATTTTCTACAGTTCCGGCTGCGTAAAGTGCACGAAAAGTATGAACATGAAATTTACAACTGGTATGAGCACGTAAATTCCAAGGTCCATGACACCCACCTTGTAAGTTCCCTCAAAAATATCGCCGCTTCCCGTGATGGGCATGCCAAGCATATCCCCTCCTATCATGTTCATGATTGCAAGAATGGCTATCAGGAACATGGGCGCCATTATCAATACCGCGGTGTAGAAGTCCGCATAAGTTGAAAGCACCTCGAGATATTTTTCCCTCTTTATCCTGTATTCGAAAAGCGCCTTTTCCGACTGGGTCTTCAAAAAAAGTATGAGGTTTCCGCCCGTCTCGATTATAGTGGTCATCCCGTCAAGGAGCTCCTTGAAAGTCGGCGACGGGGTGCGCTTGGCAACCTCCTTCATCGAAGTCACGACATCCTGCCCGAACAAGTCTATGTTCCTCACCACTTTTTCAGCCTCCTTTGAAAGCTCGCCGTATTCCTTGAAGCCGGTAAGCAGCTTGAACATTGTCGATGGCGGAACGCCGCTGCTTGCAATCGCAGACATATGATTTATAGCGAAAGGCATGTTCGCGTCAATGCTCCTTTTCCTCGTATTTACCACGGACATCGGGTATGCATAAATCATGTCAAAGACAATCATTCCAAGCCCGACGCCCGCCCCGATACTGATGAAAAGCGCAATAAGAATATCAAGCCTCACGATTATTGCTGTGATGAAAAGCGTGATGAAAAAGCCTGCGAAAAAACCGGTTATTGCCAGGTAGAAAATCATGGAAACATATGTCCTGAAAAGGGTTTTTATTCCGGATTCAATTAAAGGTTTTTTAATAGGCTCAAAAGTCGCGGAGTATTTGTCCGCCAGTTTTCCGAAGAGCCTTACGCTTAAAATCTTGAGCTGCGCATAATTATCCTTTTCAATATCTGTCTTGACGGGCTTGCTTTTTTTGACTGGAGATTTGACCATATTTGCTTACCTTAAGAATTTTTTGCCCCGAGAGCCGTTCGCCTAATACAAAGATTATCAAACCATTATAAAAAGATTCTGAGAAACCGCAGTTGTCCGCTGCTTTTCATATCACTTGTTTCATTGTAACAGTCTCATCAAGATAAAAAAGCGGAATTCGGTTTAAGTCAATAAAGATTAAATGCCGTCCGCATATGCCTCTTCTTTGGAATATACTACAATGCC